>JBLHJZ010000362.1:0-5550 GCA_047619515.1 Saprospiraceae bacterium
TTTCAGGATCTTTTTGAGCTATAAAGATTTGATAAGAATAATTGGGTGTTTTAAAGTTGGTAAAAGGATAATTCGCCACATATAAATCTAAGTCACCGTCTTTATCATAATCAAAAAAAGTACCCTGGGTACTACTTCCTTCATCCGCCAAGCCACGCTCTTCCCCACGCTCCGTAAAACTTGGGATTCCGTCTTTCAAAACCCCGTCGTTGATATATAACAAATTCTTTTGGGTAGTAAACTTACCCGATACACTTACATATATGTCCAACCAGCCATCAGCATTGATATCAGCCATCGTAACCCCAGTCACCCAGCGATCATCGCCACCTACTCCTGCCTGTTCTGTTATATCTTTAAAACTCAAACTCCCTTCTTTGGCATTATTGAGGTATAAGCTGTTTTGCACCATATTACCTGTAAAAAAAATATCGGAATATCCATCGTTATTAACATCTCCGATCGCCACACCGCCGCCCATATAAATATAGGGATAGGTGAAATAATTGATAATAGAATCTTCTGTCAGATTATTGGAAAAAGTAATCCCGCTTTCTGCGGCGGAGAGTTGATTAAATATTTTCGGCACTTTTGTAGAAGAATTGGAAAGGACCTCTTTATTATCATTAGTACAAGAAGTCAGGCAAATAATAAAAGCAGACACGATATATTTTAATAGTAGCTTACTCATAAGTTTGAAATATAGTAATGTAATATAGACAAGGGGCTTGAATAAATTGTTGGTATGAAATCGCTGAGTCAATCTCCTCCAGCCAACAACAATTTTCTATGGGCAAAGTTAATGAAAACAAAAGAAATCTGGTTTAAATAAAAACAAAAGGCAAGGAATAAATTCCTTGCCTTTCGATTTATTTAATTAAAATAAAAACAAAAATTAATACCCGGGATTCTGAACCAAAACATCGGCTCCAAGGAGATCGATTTCGTTTTGAGGAATCGGTAAATATTCATCTTGATTAGTACTAAAGCTTGCTGTGACAAATGGACCATCCAGCAATGCATTTTCGTGATCAATATATGCATTAAGTGTCTCCGTTGCAATCCCCCATCTTACCAAATCATATTTACGGTGTCCTTCTCCGGAAAGCTCTAATTTACGTTCCATACGTAAAGCCGTCCTGGCTGCATCTTTACTTCCAAACGAACCATAATTGCTAATTACGTAATTAGCTGCAGGATCACCATTAGTATCAAGCACCAAAGAGTTAGCTGCTCTGGTTCGTACTCTGTCAATGTACTCTGCTGCTTTGTCAAGAGAACCAGCTTCAAGCTCTGCTTCTGCACCCATTAAAAGTACATCTGCAAAACGGATCAAGTTATAATTCAAAGCAGTATAGCCTGGAGTCCAGGAGCTTACATCATTTTCAACACCTGCACCAGACAGGTAATAAATGAATTTTTTAGGAGAAAAAGGACCTCCATAAGCCTGGTTACGAATCCAGGTAATACCAGGATGTATTCCCCAATCCAAATAAGGAAGGCCTCTACGACCGATAGAATGATCAATTCTTGGATCAAGGTTTCCAGCATCAGGCGTAAAAGGATCCGCAGCTGCCAGTCCCTGATCATTAGCCAATTCATTTGAAGCATCATTATAAGAACCATCCAAAAGTGGGAATCCACTAGCATCCGTACGGAAGGAGTTAGCTAATTCGAAACTTGGCTGAAAGAATCCACAACAACCTGGGCCAACAGGGCCATTCGGGAAATTTAAAACCATGCCGGCATTGGCATTCTCAATACTACCTGTACCCGCAGCAGCTTGTGAAGCAAATACGGACTCCTGGCTATTATCATTAGTAGAACGGAAAGCATCAGCATAATAAGGAAGTAAGTCATAAGCGGCGCCATTTGCAGTAACACCATTATTGATTACATCGTTAAATATATCCTTTGCCTCTCCAAATTTACCTTGGTATAATAAAGCTTTTCCTAAGAAAGCAGTAGCAGCCCACTTATTGGCTCTTCCTGCTTCACCTTGTGTTGCAGGAAGGTTGTCCTTGGCAAAAGTGAAATCAGCCTCGATAAAAGGCCATAAATCATCTCTGTTACCTACCTCAGCAACCTCATCCCAATTTTCATCAACATAAGGGGTATTATTGAAATTCTTTTTCAATTCGAAATAATAAACACCTCTTAGAAACCGGGTTTCTGCCTCAATTTTTGTTTTGTCAGCATCACTTACTGTAGTCGCAAGCGCCACCAATTTTAAAGTAGAATTACAACGGGCAACTCCTTCGTAAGAGGCACGATACTTTTCTAATACCGATCCATTATTAGTCTGAGGAGAATAAGATTGAATTTCATTGACCTGAGACTGGTCTCCAGGGTCAGTTCCTTTATTAGCTTCTCCTCCGAGGACGGATCCCCAAAACCAGTTACTCACATCAGCATAAAACCCTGACCGTCCAAGAAGCATACTATAAGAAGCAATTAAAGAACCTTCCAAGCCTGCTAAAGAAGAAAGCTCTGTTGATCCCAAAGACCCTTGTGGGGCTACATCCAGGAACTCATCTTTACAGGCTGTCACTGATAGTAAAACAACCAAAAGAGACAGTCCTAATATTTTTATTTTTTTCATATTATTTATCATTTTTTATAGAACAAAATAATTATCTATAAAGTAAAAAATTAAAATCCTAAATTAACACCAAAAACCCAGCTCCGTGTAATGGGGTAATTACCTAAGTCAATACCGAAATTGGTATCAGCAGCACCACCTACACTTGGATCTAAACCATCATACCCAGTAATAGTAAATACATTATTTACACTAGCGAATACTCTTAGTTTAGATAAGCCCGACTTTTGTAAAACTGACTGTGGAACATAATACCCCAAAGTGATATTTTGCATTCTAAAATAAGAACCATCTTCCACATAAAAAGAATTAGACTGCGTATTGGTACTAAAGTTTGAAGAATTTTCAAACAATGGAATATCTCCGTTTGGATTATCAAAAGACCAGGAATCCTTCACTCTGTCACTGATGGCAGCACCAGGGAACAAAGGATAAAAATCTGTAAATAATTTTGAAATATTGTAGATATCATTTCCAATCGAAGCGAAAGAATACATCTCTAATTCAAAGGCTTTATAGTTTAACTTAATGGTCAAACCACCCGTAAAATCAGGAATTGGATTTCCAAGAGTAGTTCGGTCGGCCAAGTCAATTATACCATCTGGTGAGCCTGTAAGAAATCCATTTTCATCAAATCCATTAAGATCTCTAAACTGGAAACGACCTGGAGCAGCATCTTCCTGTGCGGGAGCATTATTTACAGCTGCCTGATCAGCGAATAGCCCTACTACCTCAAAACCATAAAATGCAGAAAGTGGCTGTCCTACCTGATTTAATACAGGGGTAATACCACGATAACTAGCACTTCTGTTAGGAAGATCTTCAATACCAGGAGCCAGCTCTACGATTTCATTCTTAAGCCAACCACCATTTAAGGTTACTTCGTATTTCAAATCACCAGAGATTTTTCCCTTAGTGATAATCTGAAGATCAATCCCTTTATTTTCCATTTTACCAACGTTAACAAAAGGGGCATTCGCAAATCCTCCTGTCATTACAGTAATAGGTGCTGCGAACAAAAGATCTTCTGTTTCTTTTTTCCAGAATTCAATACCAATATCTAACTTACCATTGAACATTAGGGCATCAATACCTATGTTAGTGGTTATGGCTCTTTCCCATTTTGCTAATGCATTTCCTATACGTGTACGATAAAAACCACCAACAGCACCACTATTAGATCCGGAAATATCATAACTAGAAGCTCCAATACTCGTTCCGAAAAGGCTGAATTGATTATTAGGGTCTACATTATTAGAATTACCCATAATACCGTATCCTCCCCGAAGTTTTAAATCATCAAATATATTCACCCCTTCCATAAAAGGCTCATCGGATATTCTCCAGGCTACAGAAACAGCAGGGAAAGTTCCAAATCTATTTTCAGCTCCAAAACGAGAAGAACCATCTCGTCGAATAACTCCTGAAAAAATATACTTATCCCGGAATATATAATTCAGTCGTCCAAAGTAAGAAGCAAATCTTACTTCCGTTCCTGGAAATTCAAAAGCAGCAACACTGCTTACTGTAGATAGATTAACGAAATCAACACTCTGAGAAAAAGGGTTAAGACCGGAAGCTGTTAAAAATCGACCTTTTCCGCTACTCAAAGCTTCCTGGCCAACAAGAACATTGATGTCGCTTTCTCCAAATGTTTTCTTGTAACTTAAGGTATTGGTAAATACCCAATTAGAACCTGAAAAACTATTACGAGTATAACTAAAAGCAGAATTGTTCTCTCTGTTCTCGTACTGACGTCTCGTATAGAATCGACCATTGCCAGAAGAATATTGCCCACCTATACTGGTACGGAAAGTCAAATCCTTTATTGGATCAAATTCCAAATAGAGATTTCCAAAAATCTGGGTAGCAAAATTCTTATTATTCTGTTGTCCGTCTAATTCAGCCACTGGATTACGAGGGTTATTAAATCCCTGAGCCGCAGTACCTGCATAACCACCATAAACATCATATACCGGAATGATAGGAGACATTCTGGAAGCATCCAAAATAAAGTTCTCATCATCAGATGATCCACTACCTCCACTACCACCTAAGAGAATAGGCGTAGCACGATAAGTCATCTGGATATTTTCTCCGATTCTCAGGTTAGGCATTAAATCAAACTCAGAATTAACCCGTAAGTTATATCTGGAATAATCCTGATGGATTAGGATACCTTGTTGTTCTTGTAAGCCAAGACCCACATAGAAAGAGGCGGACTCTGTTCCTCCTGAAAAACCAAGATTGTGGCGATTCAACAAAGCAGTCCGGGTGATGGCATCGTACCAGTCCGTCCCCGCAGGATTAGCTTTGACAACCTGATAAGTAGCGCCTGCTTCCGGGTCTATATTATAATTGGCTCGTTCTGCATTTTCATCTACAGTACCAATGACGCCATTTGTACCCCCTACTAAAAGGTAATCCGGAAGAACAGGGCTGTCTCCATTCCCATACTGTGGGTGATTGAATTGAGGAGCAACCCCATTTTGAGTAGCTGCATTACGAATAGCAGTCCAAGTCCAATCGGCTTGTTCCTGAGGATTTAAAACAGGAGCACCGTTGCCGGGAGTAGTTACGCCTACCATACCATCATAGGTCACTTTTAGCTTTTGATTTCTTTTACCTTTCTTAGTCGTGTAAACGATAACCCCTCCTGCAGCTCTTGCTCCATATATAGAAGCTGAAGTTGCATCTTTTAGTACCGTCGTTGTTTCAATATCGTCCGGAGAAAGAAAATCAATGGAACCAACAGGAACTCCATCTACGATATAAAGAGGTTCATTACCACCAAGGGCACCATAACCTCTTACTCTAACCTGACTAGTAGTACCTGGCTGACCATTAGTAATAACGGTCACACCCGCTACCCGACCTTGTAGCTGTTGTTCAATATTACCTGAAGGCACTGCTTTCAGGTCTGCTGATTTCACAGTAGAAACCGAGCC
>JBLHJZ010000363.1:0-5544 GCA_047619515.1 Saprospiraceae bacterium
ATACGGAGGTCACCACGGGAAGTCATATTCCCCAAAGTAATGGCGGCAAGCTATACAACCGATCGAAAGGCGATAAAGGAGATCCTGCTTTTGATTCTGCTTTTTTTGGAAAACGAATAGACTACGTACTGCCTTCCAATGATTTTAGGGTATCGAAATCTGGCGTTTTTTGGCCGGCGGAGGGAGAAGTGCTTTATGAACAGGTGAAGAATAAGGGAGCTTCGGATCATTTGATGGTCTGGGTGGAACTTGTTTTTTGATGTGTTTTTGCTTAAAAGTTATAAAACTCCTGGAAATAAAATTCGTAAAAATAATAGGTATAAACAACAGTTATGGAGTGATTTGAAATGTTCAACTCTTACTATGAATAAAATTGAAAATACTGATTATATAAAAAATGATTTGGTCAGTTTTTTTATAGAATATAACGAATGTAGCAATCAAGAATTTATTTAATTTAAGTATTCGGCCTGGCTTTAAAAATTCATCCCTTTCAATATATAATAGTATTTCAAGTTCCAGAAATGCAGAATTTGATAATCAATTATATCTTGATTGAGCCAACGTATGAATACTTCAAATCGAAAAAAGAATTAACATCACTGAGTTAACTTAGCGTTCCTCTTTACTAAGTACTAAACCGTTATCGCTTCTTGAAATGCTCAAAATAAATCAAACAATCATGACAAAACAATTGATGCTCCTTTATGTTTTTTTACTTCCTTTTTCTCTGATCGGACAAAAGGAGTCCAAGGATATAGCGCAATTCGTAAATGAATTAGACCAGAAAATACCTCAGTTACTAAATGATTTTATAGTTCCTGGAGCAGCGATTGCTATTATTGAAAATGGAAAAATAATTCTACAAAAAGGGTATGGGTATTCCGATATTGACAAGAAAATAAAAGTAAATAACCTAACTGGTTTTAATATAGCATCAATATCCAAAACTGTTGCCGCCTGGGGTGTAATGAAATTGGTACAAGAAGGCAAAATTGATCTCGATGCTCCTGCCGAAAAATACCTTAACCGATGGCATTTACCCAAATCAAAATTTGATGCAGATGAGGTCACCATAAGAAGACTATTAAGTCATACAGCGGGATTATCATTGCATGGATACCCCGGATGGTCACCCAGTGATATCTTGCCGACTATTGAGGAGTCTTTAGAGGGTAAAAATAATGGTCCCGGAGGTGTTGAAATCATAATGGAACCGGGAACGAAATGGAAATATTCAGGAGGTGGATATTCTATTCTTCAGCTAATAATTGAAGAGGTCACTGGAGAAAAATTTGAGGTTTATATGCAAGGGGAAATATTAAATCCGCTAGGGATGACTAATAGTAGTTATACTATTGACGAAAAAATATTAAATTCCTCCTCTCAAGAGTATGATAGTTTTGGTGAAGTGATTGACTTTGAATTGTTCACCGCTCAGGCAGCGGCAGGCTTACATACGACAATAGAAGATTTTACCAAATTTGCACAAGCGAGCCTTTATAAAAATAAACAAAATAAAAATTACCAATCAATTTTATCCGCTGATTATATCGAAACAATGATGGAACCTGCGCTAGCTTCAGACGGTAGATATGGCTTAGGATATCAGGTGAATTCAATATCAGGCACTTCAGTCACCCTAAGAGGTCATGGAGGAGCCAATACTGGCTGGCACGCTATTTTAAATGTAGATCCAGTTTCCAATGATGGATTTATTATGTTTACAAATGGAGGCGCTGGTTATAATATATATAATCAAATATTCTGTGATTGGGTTTATTGGGAAACAGGAAAGTCAATGGGATATCAATGTGATGTAAAGCCCTCCATAGCAAATAAAATAAAGCGAATTATTGAAAGTGGTGGCATTGATTATATTGAAGTTAGTTATGCTGAATTAAAAATGAATCAATCTGGTAAATATAATTTTTCAGAGAACGAATTAAATCTATTAGGCTATCATTATTTAGGCAACGATAAACTTGAAAATGCAATTACCCTATTCAAATTAAATGTAGAGACCTTTCCAAATTCTTTTAATGTTTATGATAGTTATGCAGAAGCCCTTTTAAAAAGAGGGGATAAGGAAAAGGCAATTGAAAATTATAAGAAATCTGTGAAATTAAATCCAGGTAACGAAAACGGTGTAAAAATATTGAAAGAATTAGGTGTAAATACAGATACCTTAATCAAGAAAGTGTCTATTGAGTATTTAAAGCTATTGGAGGGGGAATACTTAGCAACTGACCAGCCCTCGGAAATGGCTGGAGAATGGAAGATTGCGTTTGAGGAAGTGAATGGGGAATTGTTTGGCAATGACCGTGGCTATCGATACAAAGTGGTTCCGGTTGGGGAAGAGGAGTTTGTCAATCCGGATGACGGAGCTTCATTAGTATTCGATACCAAAGACAAGAATGCAATAACTTTCGTGCTTTTCGGAAGGTTCCATTTCAAGAAGGTCAAATGATGATGGAGGTATGTAAGAATTGATATTTATTGTTCAGTGGCGATCGGGTTCCATGGCAATCGGAAGAAAAACTCAACCTATAAACGGTGATCGCTTCGCATGTGATATAGTGATCGACCTACGATCTTGTGAGGGCGCTTCAGAGCAATTCCACAAGACCGTAGGTCGACCACATGAGCCTAGCCCAATCACAGGTGAAACGATCACTAGCCTGTAATTCAAAGAGTTGAAGCCATTCTTGCGATTGTCAAGGATCGAATTCGGGTTACGTATAATATTTTCCTGATTTTTAGTATCTTAGATTTTTTAAAAGAAAAACCTCATACCCTATGCCAAAGAATATTATCATCTGCTGCGATGGAACTAACAATAAATTTGGAGCCAATAACTCCAATGTCGTTCATTTATTTTCTGTTTTAGACAATCAATTTGAAAAACAAATAGCGTATTATGACCCGGGAGTCGGAACACTTGCGGATACCGGGTTGTTTGGGCCGATCAATAAAAATTTGTCCATTATCCTTGGAAGTGCATTTGGGAGAGGGATGCAAAAGAATGTGGAAGAAGCATATATCTATCTCATGGAAAAATATGAGGACGGGGATAAGATCTATTTATTCGGTTTTAGCCGTGGGGCTTACACGGTAAGGGTTTTAGCAGGATTTATCAAAATGTTAGGCTTGTTGGAAAAGGGAAATCGAAATTTGATTCCCTATGCTTATGAAATTTACAGCGACAAAAAAATGCCTGGTGGAAAAAAATTCGAAATAGCTGGTAAGTTTAAGTATAATTATGGCCGGCAAATCAAGAATCCCGATTTTGATCCTGACGATCATAAAAGTAAAACGCACACACATGATATTAAGATTCACTTTATGGGACTTTGGGATACTGTTTCTTCCGTAGGGTGGGTCGGCAACCTCCATAGCTACCCATATACTTCCAATAATAATAATATAGTGACCATTCGGCATGCCCTGGCCATTGATGAGCGCAGGACCTATTTTATGAATGAAACATTAGGAAAGAAGGAAGATGACAAAATAGGTGATGATAAGAAAACAGAACAAAAGACAAACATCAAGGAAGTTTGGTTTTGTGGGGTGCATTCCGATGTGGGAGGCTCCTATGCGCCGATAAAAAGTGGCTTATCCAAAATTGCATTGGACTGGATGGTACATGAAGCATCACTTGCAGGCGTACAATTTAATGAGTCGCGCTATAAATATGTAGTCCATCATCCAAAACCAAAAACAAAAAATGGACCAGCAGAAGATAGTCCCCCTGACCATAATGGTTTTAAGCATGAATCCCTGACCGGATTTTGGAAAATAGCTGAAATCATTCCCAGGACTATAATAGTGGGATACAAAAAAGTGAAAGATGCAAAAGACGCAATAAAAACAAAGAAAATTACTAAAACCTTTATTCCAATGGGGAGGCCAAGGATAATTCCTGAAGGCTCAATAATACACCAGAGTGTTAAGGATCGCATGGAGGAGAAGGAGGAGGAGAAATTAAAGTACGAGCCTAAAAATGTTTCTCTTCTATCTTGTACTGTCGAGCAATATCAATTGCCATTTCTTTCAGAAGAAGATAAAATAATACTGTTAAAATGGCCGGATTCTTCTACTCCGCCATCACGTCATTTATTCGAAGAATGGAAGTCAAGTCTTAAAAAAAACGGATAAGCGATTCAAAAGATTAAGAGTATGTTTTGACTTATTCTCAGCTTAAAAATTCTTGTTAAATTGCATTATTTAATTATGGATATTGTTACATGGATGAACAAATGATTTATAAGCCAATGAATTTAAAACAGGCATGCGCTATTAGTTTTCTTTTACTTTTTTCACAATTAGATTTTGCTCAATCTTTTAAAATTTATTTTCCAGATAACGGGGTAAATAATATCGTAATTTCAGAACCAGAGAATATTATAATTTCAGGCAATATACCTTTTAATGGGAACATAAACTTTCAAGCTGGTTTTAGTCCTTTCAAAAATATAAGTATTTCTGGTGGAATTATTCGAAAGAACACGATCAAAGATGACTGGGGAAGATTTATACCTGAATTTCAAGAGTTAATTATAAATAGGAAGGCAATAACTGGAGCAATTGGAGCATATCATTTCTTCGACTTACGAAAGGGAAAAAACACAGACTTGCGAAAAACAAAAGAAGAAGAAAATATCGGATAAGTTTAAAAAATTACATTTGGGATAAAAAAGGACTTTTAGTAAATGCTCAAATAGGATATTCAAGTAGTCAAATTTTGAATGAATACAGAAATTATAATATAGTCCGTTCAAAAATGAAGTTAAAATCTAACAGTTTATTTTTTCAACTAGGCACATACTTAAAATATAAAACGGGACAATTCGAACTTATCAATAGAATATCACTCTTTCGATACAAAAAAGGGGAAATAAATGGAATGATATTTCCTCCACTCAGTGTTACGAATTTACTACGAAATATTAAAACAACTCATCCTTCTGCAAGCCAATGATACGTTCTTTATCTCCACCTAATAAATAGGTTCCTACAAATCGGCTATTATCGAAAGTTGATAGCTGAATAGATTGTTTAATCGTAGGGTATGGGACATTAGAAACAATAGCAGCAGCTTCAAGGGTCATCGCACTTGGAGAGCCGTTATCATTGTTTTGAAAAGAAATGACATATATTTTTTCTTCTGCCAAATAAATAGAATAACATTTAAATCCTGGTTCAAAATCTGAATGCTCATAAGATGATCGGGAACCTATTTCGTTTTGTGTTTATAACTACCTAGCGGAAAAAGAAAACAGGAGATGAGCTTAAGGAAGTTAAGGAGCATAAATCATGGGTGTATACTGATATGGTTGTTTTAGATGCTGCTGGAGATATTGAAAACCGTCAGACACTTTTTATCAGCAAAAAAAGAGAAATGAAATTTGAATCTTTATATATCAGCGTAATCAAAGATCAGTTAAACATCTTTCGCACTGGAGAGAAAAAATATCAATATGGGTGGATTGATCTGAAATGATTAATAAGAGATAATAAATTAAGCCCTTGTTGAAACTA
>JBLHJZ010000364.1:0-5532 GCA_047619515.1 Saprospiraceae bacterium
TTGTATAAAAACAGACTTTTTATTGAATTTGTTTATCTAATCAAAGCAGTAATATTTACTTGCTTATAATACGTGAGAATTAAAATAGAGTTGTCTGTTTAACCGTCGTTTTGTTATTAATAACTTATCTCCCTTAAAAATTGTGCCACTAGGGAAGATTTCTTACGCTGCAGCTAAAATATTTAGATCTTCGCCACCTTTTAAGTTTCAATTATAAGAAAAATATCTCGTTTTTTTATGGGCAAAGATACCTAATAGCTTTTTCGGGATTTCTTCTGGTTACTTATTCTATAAGGAAATAGAACGATTCAAAATTTTCAGGAATGCCGTTCACCTTTTTAGGTGTATCAACTGCTCAGGGAGCAGGAAGAAAATTAAAAATACCGCCTAAACCTGCGATAAATTTTATTAATCATTATAGGTAGATCTTGATTTAAAACATTGACAAACAAATTTTTACATAAGTTTAATTAGTTAAATTGAAATAATGCAACGAGCTGGTTGTTTTTCCCCGGATTATTTAGTTATATTGTGAACTAATGAGACCTTTGTACAACTTACTCTAAAGCTAATTTAAATAAAGTTTAATTTTTTATGAAATTTACGATTAATAAGCAAGAAAGATATACGGTACTGAGCCTGGAAGAAGAGACACTAAACACGCTTCTTGCTCCCAATCTAAAATCCGAATTTGTAATCATGCGAAATGAAGGCGTTCAAAATTTGATCCTTGACCTTTCAGCTGTCACTTTTGTAGATTCCTCCGGATTAAGCGCCATATTGACAGCCAATCGCCTATGGAGTGGAGTCGGATCATTTATCTTGACAGGTGTAGAACATCAAAATGTCAAGAAACTAATCAATATTTCAAGGCTAGATACGATACTTACCATTGTCCCTAGTATTGCGGAATCAATAGATTATGTAATGATGGAAGAAATTGAGAGAGAATTGAATTCGGATAACGAAGATTAAACTATCTGGCAGTTTTTACCTGAAAAAGGCTCCGTTGAATTCCAACGGAGCCTTTTTTAGGTAAAAACTGAATGCACAGCTTTGTATTATAGGTTAAGCCAACTTGGCCATATCTCTAATGAGTATACTTCTTCTATTAAAGTAGATCAAATCAGATTTCCGTAATTCATTCAACACAGAAGTAACGGTTTGTCTGGATGTACCCGTCAGATTTGCGATATCCTGCTGGGTGAGGGAATGTTTTAATAGCATTTCATAACCAACTCTTCTACCTCTCTTTTCTGCGCTGTCTTTTAGGAATTCTATGATTCGGGTTCTGGCATCCTTAAAAATAAGAGACTCTAACCTGTTTTCAGCGCTTCGTAAGCGACTACCGATCAACGAGATCACTTTTAAGCAAAGTTTGTGATTGGACTGCATAAGATTTTTGAAATCAGAAACTTTTAATATACAAAGCTTCACTTCCTCATTCATTGTCCGGGCAAAGTCCTGCCTTTTTTCTTCGCCCACCAAGCCAAGTTCGCCAAACAAAGCTGTAGGGTGTAAAATAGCTTTGATCACCTCTCTTCCATCACTTGAATGCGTACCAATTTTAATTGTTCCTTTTACAAGAAAGAATACATTACTGGACACTTCATCCGGTAAATAAATATAGCTATACTTAGGTTTGACTTTTATTTCAACTAGAGCTGACAATTTTTCAATTTCATCAATGCTGAGTATTGAAAATAAAGGAAACTGATGAAGAAAGGTAATTTTAGAGGCATTATCCATGATAAAGGTTTTAGAAATTCTAAAAATTGCTTTTTGAATTGTTTGGCAGTGTAAAGTTCTGATTAATGCCTAGTAAAAAAAAGGACAAAATGGAAAATTTGTGAGAAGTTATTTATTGATTAATAAACAGTTAATAACTGATAATCAACATATTGTGGAGTATATTGAATAGCATTAATATGCTTAAGGTAGGTATGGATTAGCGCTGGAAGTGTTAAAGTTTGGGTCCGTATCAAATTAATTTACCCAAATTTAATTTGGTGACTTTAAACGGGCCAACTTATATAAGGGTATAGCAACATAAACAAGCAATGCTTTAATAGACAAAAAAAAACCGCTAGACACTGTGGGTAAGCAGCTTCTTTCTTTAGGAGGCTGGTAGGCAGGCTTATGGAAAAAGTATGGCGGGGTATAAAAAGATTATATTCTGCACGGTTTTGTAATATATGTGACCGATTAGATAGCTTGCACTTTACTTTCATATAAAAAAGCCATAATTTTGGCTACTTGTAACCCAGCCATTACTTTTTTTCACACACTATCTCTTTATTTCCCCAATCCCCCTTTGTTATATTGAAAGTCAAGACCATTTCTTGGTAATGTTTCTCGATTTTAGGGATGAAGCATGAATGAGCATGCTGGCAAGTCATTTTTATAAAACGAATTTTTGTGTTTACGATTTTAACCAACAAACTTACTATGAAAGTATTTGTAGACTTGTACGCTACTTATCGAATATTTAAGTCTTCTTCCTTCTTGCTACTTGGAGGGTTTTTTATCTTTTCTCCTATCGGGTACCTTTTCAATAATAAGTCGAATGACTACCATTCTTTGGAAAATTCGCTAACTGCAGTTATAGAAATTATTAACCTTCCTGTATGTGGCGAAGCTGACGGAGTTGTTTTAGTCACTATCAGTGGAGGCAGCGGAAGTTATTCCGTTGGTTGGAGTGATGGTGGAAATGGCGCGACGCGCAATGATCTTGCCGCAGGAACCTACAGTTTTACAGCTATAGACCTTGGCGGATCAGCTTGTATCATAACACAAACTTTTACGCTGGCAAATGAAGTGATCGGCGGTGCAACGATTAACATTACTAATGAGCCTATAATGGTTAGCTGCGCCGGTGAAGCAGACGGAGTAGTTAATTTCACGATCAATTTTTTATCCGGGTTTGTGTTACCGGAAACAGTGGGCATTGTTGATGCCGCTGGTAATCCTTCTAATAATGGTTTCCTTGCAGCAGGCACCTATTTTCTGATTGTCACAGATGGGAATGGCTGTCTTGGCGGTCAAAATGGGTTTGAGGTGACGGAACCTTCATTGATGGAGGTGGAGGTTACCCTCGGCAATGCTGATTGCGACACCTTAGGTATGATTAGCCTGGAAGTGACGGGTGGTAATGGTGGCTATGTTTATGATTGGGAGGACCTGGGAGGAAGTAATAATCCCGCTGACCGCAATAACCTTGTACCCGGATTTTATAATCTCACCGTTACAGACCTAAAAGGTTGCACGGCAATTGTCAATAACCTATTTGTTGCAGACGATTGCGATCCCTGTCCGAATCTTATTATTGATGAAATAGTGAGCCTGACTGTTTTCGAATGTTATGAACTTGGGTTTTATTGTTTGCCGATCGAGCCACCAGCTTTGTTTAATTATCAAATCACGGATAATGGAGCGCCATACTTCCAGGGAGTAGCACCCTGCGATTTTGATTCCATCCAGATTCCTCACGGGACTCAGATCGCAGCGGATACGGGATATCATCAGATTATTGTTCATAATATTTTTACCGGATGCCGGGATACTTTAATTATCGAAGTGGCCTGCACTAATATTCCCTGTCCGGAAATCTATACCGGCTCTGAAAATTTAATAGCAGCAGATTGTGATAGCCTGACAGCGCTGTGCTTGAATATTCCACTAGTCAATCTTTTTGATTACACCGTTCTGGATAATGGAACCGTTCATCAGGGAGGATATAATGGATGCGATATTGATTCAACCATCAATTATCTCACCATTGGGTTTAACACACAGGGTGATTATGCTTTAGATAGTTGGACGATCAACGGTCAGGTGTTTAGTATAGATAGTTTTACCAATACTCAGGAGCTGGTCGATTCGATGAATATTTGGGATCCGAATGCGAATTGGGAAGTCCAGGGTTTGTTGATCGTTGGCGGAGATTCCCCCAATGTCTATGGAAATCTTGTTATTAGTACAAATGGTGCCGTGATCGCGAACGTTAACCCGGAATTGCAATTGATACCGAATGGAGTAGCCATCCGCATCGATACCGGATTTCATGAAATAATTGTGATGGATACCATTACGGGATGTGTGGAGTTAACGGAAATATTTATTTCTTGCAGCAGTATGGACACTATTGAGCTTACCTTATTGATTGGTTTTTCCGACACGATTTGTATGGACACTGCTGGCTTTTCAGGAATAATAAACACCTTTAATAATTTATGCTTTCAAGATAACCTTGACTTCTTTTTGAATGAGGATCAATACTGTGTTGAGTTTACGGGGATAAATATGGGCATCGATACGCTCTGTATTCAGATTTGTGATGATCTCGGGTTTTGCCATGAAACCTACATTATAGTAGATGTGTTAGCCCAAAATATAGATACGATCAGTATGGATATTCTGGCAGGTACCACAGATACGATTTGCCTGGATACGACAGAACTTGCCGGAAATATTGTGTCTATTGCGAATTATTGTATTGGTGAGTCGGGTACTTTTGTCGATTTTGATATACTGGATGATTTCTGTGTAAGTGTTGAAGGACTCCTCCCGGATGGTACGGAGAGCGCTTGTATTGAAATCTGTGATGAATTTGGATACTGCGATACGACTATTTTTATCCTCACTTCGGTCGGAAATACTGGGATTGATCCACCGGTGGCAGTCGATGATGACACCACTACACTGACAAATAGACCGGTGTATATAGATATCCTGGGGAATGATACCCTGAGCAGTACCTTGATTGATATTGGAATTTTGACCGAGCCCGAAAATGGAGCAGTTGTCATCAATACAGATTTAACGATCATCTATATACCAGAGGCTGGCCTTTGCCCTTATATAGACAACTTCACTTATTTTATCACAACTTTAGGCGGATCAGATACAGCGACAGTAATGATAGCAGTGTCCTGTGATGAGTTGGTGATTTATAATGGCATTTCGCCAAACGGAGATGGGGTAAACGATGGATTTGTCATAGAAGGTATTGATAATTTTCCAGTAAATGAGGTTCGTATTTTCAATAGATGGGGCAATCAGGTATTCCTAAGAAAAGGATATACCAACGATGATCCCTTCGATGGCAATTGGAATGGAGTAACATTGCCGGATGGTACTTATTACTATCTCATTGAAATAGAAGGAGACGATGGAGAAACCTTAAACTTCGACGGGTATTTACAGATTCATCGTTGATTTACCTTAAATGGGTACCTTTTATTTGCAATGTTTTGAAAAAAGTCGTCGATAATTTACTAGTCATTTAGTCACTTGCCAAAGATTTTTAATGTATAAAATACTAAGTGCCAATTATTTGCAATTTTATCGTTAAGTCATTGAAAATCAATTACTTCTAGGTGTTCAAATTGCTTCTAAAGGCATGGTTTTTGGAAAATTACTATTTGGCTTATCAATACATTAATTAAAAAATAGTTGACCCCGCCGGATCATAGTCAGGCAGGTCTTTTATAGGCAGCTCAATACCTTTATGATGAAAAAATGTACACTCGC
>JBLHJZ010000365.1:0-5520 GCA_047619515.1 Saprospiraceae bacterium
GATTAATAATCCCTAAGTAAAGAATTGAAGAACCTGGATTTCGAGAACGTAGTAACTCTTCTGAATTCTGGTAATATAATATTTGATACAACCAATAATAGTATAAAGAAATTACACCATGGAATTTGAGTATTTAGCAGACAAAAAAGAAATGATACCAAGCCTTGCCAATTGGTATTTTGAAGAGTGGGGAAACCAGGAAAATGGAAGAACTATCGATATGGAGATTGAAGGGCTCCAGCATTATTTAAACAAAGACAAATTACCCTTAATTTTATTAGCTATTGACAAAGGGGAACTTTTAGGCGTCGCTCAACTTAAGTACCACGAAATGAGTATTTACCCTGACAAAGAAAATTGGTTGGGAGGTGTTTATGTTTCAAAGAACTATCGAGGTAAAGGAATTGCAAGACAAATTATTCAGAAATTAATTGTAATTGCAGGTAACCTGAATATCAAAAAATTGTATCTTCAAACTGAAAATTTAGATGGCGGCCTGTATCAGCGAATGGGCTGGAAACCAATAGAACAAGTAAATTATCATAACATTGATGTTCTGGTAATGGAAAGAGATATTAAAGTATAGTGCAAAATCTACAAGTTTAAAACAGGCAGTTATTTGAGACCTGTCCCTAAGGAAAGGCTTGGAATATATAAAAGAAATACACGCTATATGGCGGGTCTTTAGTTGTTGGTTGACACTAAAGGAACAATTTGGTTTGGAACAGATGACGGAGTTTATTGTTTCAACGGAACAGAATTTACTCGTTTTCTAGATAATCAAAATATTTCAAACACAGACAGCTTGCAACTGAAGGGCTAGAGTTTTTAAAGGCACCCGATTTAAGAACTCTAGCCTTTAGCCTCTACCATCCCCCGGAGTTCCTTTTCATATTTAAGACGTTAATAATCATTAAAAAAAACTCAATATGAAGTTCGTAAAATCCTTTCTCTTATATTCATTATTTACCATCACCTCAACGGGCTTTCTTTATGCTCAAACCAGTGACAAAATCACAGCCGGTATATCAAATAGTAGGCTGGAGCGATATGAGAATTTCTTGAAAAGCCAGGTAGATCAAGGGCAGATTCCCGGAGCTGTTTCCTTAGTGATGCGAAACGGAGAAGTAGTCTTTGAGGCTGCTCTTGGTTATAGCAGTATAGCGGATAAAAGACCAATGGAAGTGGATGACATTTTTTTCATCCAATCTATGACCAAGCCAATTATTAGTGTTGCTTTTATGATGCTTTATGAAGAAGGGCATTTCTTGTTGACGGATCCGGTTTCGAAGTACTTGCCTGCGTTTAAGGAGATAAGTGTAATCAAAGACGTAAATGATGGAATGCATGGTGAAACCGAAGCAGTAACAGAGGAAATAACCATTGCTCATTTATTAACGCATACTGCAGGATTAGCCCATGGTATTGGTTCAAGCCAATTGGCCAAAGATATTGGTGAACAGCAATATATGCAGACATATTCGGACATTCAAAGTCGGGTAAATAACCTGCTCAGCATGCCATTGATGGGGCAACCAGGTAAACAGTGGTATTACAGTGCTGCGCCAGATGTACTTTCTGTTCTTATAGCGCAGTTTTCTGGAATGAGTACAAATGATTTCCTTATGGAGAGAATTTTCAAGCCACTGAAAATGGATGACACAAACCCTCCCTTTTTCTTTTGAATATCACAATAAAATGAAACAGATGATATATCAGGCTATTGTCGATTGATACCAAAAAATTAGAAACCATGGAAGATTGTATATTTTGTAAAATCGTCAAAGGAGAAGCAGCATCCTGGAAAGTATGGGAAAATGAACAGGTTTATGCATTTTTAGATATTCACCCTGCAAGTAGATATCATACCTTGGTCATTCCAAAGAATCACTATGAAAATATATTTGACATACCTGAAAAAGAATTAAAAGAAGTAATTGCGGTGGTAAGAAATATATCAAAATTATATGAAGAAAAATTGGGGATAAAGAACCTCCAAATCATTAATAGCAATGGAAGGGAAGGGCAGCAAGATGTTTTTCATATTCATTTTCACATAGTTCCAAGAAAAAGAGGAGATGGACAAAACGTAAAATGGACCACTTATCCTGAATGGACCAGGGATTATAATGATATGATTAAAAAACTTGAGGATTAAGAAGCCTTACTGAAAGCGATTATTTCGACTAAATAATAAACATAGGTTTCTTACAGGTTTTCCTTAATTTAGCCCAATCACTTAATATTAAAAAACAGGATGAATTATTTTAAGCAAGAAACAGACCGGCTTATATTTAGAAAAGTAGTGGAAGAAGATATTCAACATTGGGTCAAATTTTTCGAAAATAATAACCTCCTGAGATTTATGGGAATAGACCTTAGTAAAGGGAAAGATATCCTGGCCAGAGATTGGATTCTAAAACAATTGGAAAGATATGAAACCCAAGGCCTTGGACATCTTTCAGTAATAGAGAAGGAAAGTGGTAGCTTGATAGGGATGGGAGGAATCTTACCCAGAACGATTGGAGACAGAGAAGAATACGAAATTGCCTATTCTTTGATACCAGCTTATTGGGGAAAAGGCTACGGTACGGAAATTGCCATTCAAATAAAGGAATTTGGTTTTGCTAATAAAATCTCCGGCCGGTTTATTTCGATCATTGATAAGCAAAACACCGCTTCGATCAATGTAGCTAAAAAGAATGGAATGAAAGTATTAAAGGAGACGGAATATTTAGGGATGCAGGTGTATGTTTTTGGAATGGAAAAATAAATTTCTTCACGAGATACCAGAACATTTTTTAGTAAAATGATTTAAATTGCAGGCAAAATCCTCAACAAGGTTCAATCAGAATTTTTTAAAAAATGAAATACTAACAATATGAAATACTTATCAATTTTTATAGTAACAATATTTTTTTTATCCTGTGGTAACACCGGTGGTCCTTCTGCTGATCTGACGCTCATCCCGAAAGACAAAATAATCGAAAGGATGAGAGCCGGGAATTTTGATTATCGATATGCGACATTCAAAACACAAAAAAGCGCTAAACTAAACGAGCAGGAGCAAAAAATGCTCAACGATGGCAAGTTCGGTAAGGATTATTATGAAGATGCTAATGGTGTTATAAAAGAGATCATTATCCGGCCGATTGAGATGGAAGATAAATTTATTGAAATTCAACGAAGAGAGCTTGCCGCTAACCCGATGAAGGGAATCCAGATTATTGATATTGATTGTGATAGTGTGGATGCCGTTTATAAAGAGATATACCGGACCGATCAGGAGGCGCGCAAAAATCGTCAGGGCATTAAAGAGACGGATACGAGGAATCTGCAATTAGTAGTTTCCGCCATTTCAAAATGTGGCTGGTCTGAAGCAAATACCCAAACCATCTGGCTGATATTCCAACATTCGCCCCTGGGAGTGATGGCTTATTATTATCCTGATGTAAAAGCTTTCTCTGAAAAGGGCAACCTGAGCCGATCCTCTTTTGCTATGTTGCAGGATCGCTTGCTGACGGAGCATGGGTACAAACAATTGTATGGTACGCAGATCCTGAGTGGTGAATTATACAAACTGGAAGATCCCGATGGGGTTAATGCTCGGAGAAAAGAAATAGGTATGGGGGTGATTGAAGATTATATCGGTGCCTGGGGTTTGGATCTTGAAGCTGAGAAAGAACGGTGGCGGAAGGAGGAAGAAGGGGAGTGAGGAGTTTGGATTGAAGATTTAAGATTTAAGGTTTAAGATTAAGGAATTAGGATTAATTCTCAATCCTAATTCCTCAATCCTAATTAGCTATTAAATTTCCTCAGGAACAGGTCTATCTACGATTCCTATATGCCGTTCAATCTCTTGTTCCAAATACCTGGCTTTTGAGACACTCTCCAGTCCTGTTATCAGTCTAATGTGTTTTTGTCCTGTTGGATTATCAACAATCATGTAGATTGAATGGCGCTCGTTCTCTTTTTTTATATATACCTGATCGATATCATTTACTATTCTTTTACCCAAATCAAAATAGAAGTCGCTTGCATTTTAATAGTTGTCATTTGACCACCTTTTAGCTGCATTATTTTCTTGTCGTCGGGTACCCCTTTGATATGATCGATCGCATTGGTGTTGGCGATTAATTTCCAATTGCCTTCGGGCAGCTTGATTTGCTTGAAGCTGTTCTTCTGATCTCCGGCATTCAATAATACCATCACTTTATTGTCTACGATATAACCCAGTAAACTTTCATCAGTTGGCGTGATCCACTGATAATAATTTTCATCAACAGCGGCTGCGACCCGGAATACTTTTCCATAATCCGATAAGCGGAAAGCATTCATCCCTTTCCAAAACTCATACATATTTTTATAGTCATTTGAATTACCGGCTTGGGGACGCTGGCCGACCGTTTCCCAAAGATATTGGTTGGCTGTTCTATGATTATAAGTATCCCGGTAGCCATGCATATAGACTTTATAGCCGGCCTTGGTCTCTTTGATAACCTCCTTAAGCGGAGCTGCTGCTTTACTACGCATTATCTCCGACCCTCCGTTGGTAACTATTGGGCCAAGAGAGGTGTATAATAAAGTTACGGCGATTTTATAGTTATTCTGATCGACAGCAAATCTTCCGTCAAAATTTTCTGTACCGAATTGATCAGATAGTGCAAAGTTATCATGGATGTCCAAATAGCTGATGCCGCTTAATGGTGTTTTATCATCCGGAAACTTATTGGCCAGTGCTTTCATAACTTTATCCCGGTCGCTGAATTTTCCTCCGGACCAACCTCTGTCTGTAGCTTTGTTTTTAAGTTCAAAGACTGGCCCTTTATAAGCCTCTCGGGAGTCATCCTGAAAAAAGGTAATCGGAGCATCTTCTTTATACCAATCCCAATCAGGGTTATCCTCAAAATTCGGATCATTAGAGCCAATCCAAGCTTCGCCGTAAATGATTTTATCTTCTCCAAGGGCTTGCTTCAAGGCGATCAAAGTTTGTTCGTCGACCTGTCCGGCCAGATCTATCCTAAAGCCATCAACCCCAAATTCCTGAATAAAATGCTGGCATTGATCGATCAGCCAGCGTTGGGTCATTGGCCGGTCTTCAGTTTTTACTTCGTTACCATAAGCACCGATATGCTCAAAATCTTTTGTTCGATAATAGTACTGTTTGTCCAGTGCATTGAAGTTGAAAAACCAAGCATTAGCATCCATATTTTCAGCAGTGTGATTCGGTACAATATCAATAATGACCGCAATATCATTATCATGAAACGTCTGAACTAATTCCTTGAATTCGTCTCGTTCCGCTCCCGGTTCCTTTCCTTTAGTCCGATACCGGGACTCCACTGCCATCGCAAATGAAGTACGATATCCCCACTGATAATTCTCTTCGCTCACGCCTTGGCTGATCATATATTCATCGTCTTGAAAAGAGGCTTTCCAATCATCACTGGGAAAATGAACATACTCCTGTACCGGCATCAGATGGACGACATTGATCCCCAAATCCAATAGATAGTCCAG
>JBLHJZ010000366.1:0-5514 GCA_047619515.1 Saprospiraceae bacterium
TAAGGCAAACCAGCTGGATTGACCTTTCGATCAACTAACAGCCCAGGCCCCCAGCCTTTTCCGGTGGATGCCGTCCGATAACCATTCTTAGCGAGCAATTCAGTATAGGTCGGAAACTTTGCAGGAATGTATCCCCAAAGAGTAGCGCCTTCCTCCAGTTCAAAACCATTGCGGCCGGTGAGGATCGAAGCCCGGGAAGGTTAACAAGAGGAAGTGCTTACAAATGCGTTTTCAAAAACTACTCCTTCTCTGGCAAGCTTATCAATATGAGGGGTATTTACTTCTTTTGAACCATAAGCTCCATAATGTTTCCAACTGGCATCATCCGCAATGACGAATATGATATTGGACCTTTTTTTAATATTGGTAATTCTTTTTACCTCATTTATCAACAAAGGAAAAGCAGGTTCTGTCATTCCGTGACCATAGCCATCCATTTCCATAATCCTGGTGTCCTGATGCCCAATCACTTTCATCATCCGCATCATATATGCATTTTCCTCATAACGGTCGAGGAGTTCCAGCTCTCTGTCGCCGGTTATTAATAGCAAAGGAGGAGCATCAGCCCGGACATGGTAAAGTGGTGCCAGATCATCGATGATTGGTTGAGTCCCTTCAATGCCTCGTTCTGCTCTAACGGTAAAATGGGTAATCGTATGCCCACTAAATGGGATCAGGCCGGCAATGTGGTTGGCATCAATGTCGTAGTCTTTCAACCAACGTTTGTCCATACCTACCATACTGGCAAGATAGCCTCCCGCAGAATGACCTGAGAGAAAAACCAGAGAGGGATCTCCTCCGTATTGTTCAATATTATTAAATGCCCAGGTAGCAGCAGCAGCGTCTTCGATATAAACCGGTGCTTTTATTTTAGGGTACAAACGATAATTGACAGCGATAATGGCTACGCCTTGCTCTTTTAATCTTTCGGGAATAAATTTATTTCCTCCTGTCAATCCGCCTCCATGAAACCAGACGATAGTTGGAAAGTTTTTTACGCCTTTTGGATAGTAGAGGTCTAATACGCATCGTTCGCTAATGTATTTATTTGACTGATTGACCTCATCATAATAGTATGGAATGTTTGATTGGGTGGTGTAATTTGTTTTTTGTGTAAAAGCGAGGATACTTATACTAAGGGACAGGTCTCAAATAACTGTCTGTTTTATACTTGCAGATTTTACGCTGTACTAAGGAGCAGAATGGACAGGATTGTTTTTTTCATAGTGATATTTTTTCAACTGGGCAAATAAATTTATCCGTTACTGGAAACCCTTATACGAAACCCAATTAAAATCTGCAAACTCATTAGTTGGGTATCCATTACTTGTTGCATAAATACCAACATAAGCACCGGTATATCCATGGCATAAAATCAGATTGGAAGCAGTCTCTGCAAACGGTATAAATGTTTGTCCGTTATTATTGGAATAGAGATAGTGATATTTTTGGTTTTTGGAGACTACCTTAAAAATAATATCTCCGGTGAAATTATTGAGCAATGTTGTTTTGATTATCTCTGGCTCTTTTTTTCTTTCCTGGACAACGAGTTTCAAAATGGTATTCTCTCCTTCTTTGGCAACAGTGTACATGATATAATTATCGTCTTGGGTAAAAATACTGATACCCGCTTCAGACTGTTCTTTTTGGGGTTTAAAATTCATGCTCGCCGAATATTCGAAATTGGTTTCTTTTTGGCGGACCCCCATGAGACTGCAACGGCCTCGAAGTAGGATGACTTCCGGTTTTTGATACAGTCGTAAACTTCCTGTCTTTGCATTTAAAGAATAAATATTTTTCATCGGCACTCTGCGGAAGTTCCATTCTAAGTCCAATGTAGGCGAGTCGAAATTGTCAAAAAATCCGTCATTTCGATATTGTGGCTTATCCTCAAAAGGTAAAGGAGTAAAACGTTCCACTCGTCCAGTCGCAGGAGCAACTACCGGCCATTCATGTTTTATCTTTTTCCATTCAAACGGTTCTCTTTCCCATTGCACTGGAACCAGGTGTGTCTCCCGTCCCATGTTAGAAGCCCGTTCTTCATCTCCTCGGATACCTAGCGCTACCATATACCAGCGCCCATCAGGAAGTTCGACCATATCAGCATGCCCGGTACTATTTACCCAAAAGTCATAAGAAAGATGTCGAGTTGTCAAAATCGGGTTTCGGGCATTGGAAATATATGGTCCGGTAATCTCATCACTCACAGCGACCATTACCCCGTGATTGAAACTAGTCCCACCTTCAGCGACCACCAAATAATAGCGGCCATCTCTTTTATAAATATGTGGACCTTCTGCCCAGGTACCGGCACAGGCGCCCCGCCATAGGTAATATCTTTCTCCTTGGAGCTTCCAATTATCTAAGTCAATCTCCTGGAGCCAAATTTCCCCTTCACCGTTGAAGTTGGGTTTCTCCGGAGCATGCGTTCCGACATACCAAACTTTTCCATCTTCATCAAAAAAGATATCCGGATCAATGCCGGGAGCACCTTTCAGGATGTGTGGTTCGGACCAAGGACCTTCGATATTTTCAGCCGTTATGATAAAATTGATCATTTTGGTTGGCAGGCTCCTATCCTTTGGAGAGTATACATTTGTAGTAATGATATAAAATTTACCTTGATGGTAGCGGATAGTTGGCGCATGAATGCCTCCTCTTTGTTGTACATCGACCAAATTCATCTCACCAGTACATTGGTCTTCTCGATGTAATCCATAAGCGACTAATTCCCAGTTGACCAAATCCTTACTGTGATGGATCGGGAGTCCTGGAAAGTATTCAAAAGAGGAGTTGACGATATAATAGTCATCCCCTACTCTACAGATAGAAGGATCGGGATAACCACCTGGGATTATTGGGTTGGTGAAAGTATGATTTTGAGCGTTGAGAAAAGCGGGTAGAATAACTAATAGGAATAATAATTTTTTCATAAATCTGTTTAAATTTTATTTCAAAAAAAGTACCCGACAAATCAGTCTTTCATTTTTATTCAACTCAGTTCGGGACAAGCATCTCCTTACTTCCGTTTCCTCCCTTCCTCCTTCCTTTCATTTTCCTTCCTTTTCTTCCTCTTTCCAAAATTGCTTATAAATCGCTCCGCGAAATTTATCGTCACGGCCATATCCTCCCGGATTATTAAAAGACATTTGAGACATGACAATACCCACGATTTCCCGTTTTGGATCTGCCCAGAAATGAGTGCCTTCATAACCACCCCCTATCCAAAGCCCTGCGTCACCTGTTCCATTAATTCTCATAGAATCTCCACTGATCCAAAGATTATAACCGTTGTGTCCGTATGGGTTATCCAATTGAGTATGTGGTGCATAAATATCCTCGACCGTAGATTTATTTAAAAACCGGTAGCCATTTAATTCACCTCTTTTTAACAACATTCTGACAAAATCGGCATAACCATTAGCGGTCGCAACCATGCCTTCTCCACCTAAATATAATTCATGGGTGGGGTCATAATCAGGCACATTAGCTCCAAAAATATCCAGCTCTCCGGGCTGAGCATATCTAAGAATTGAGTCTTTACCAGAAAAGGTTGCCGGAAGTGATGCATTGGGCGGCATACCATATTGCAAACCTTTAATTTTTAATGGTTTTGTCACTCTTTCTTCAACTAGCTCTTTAAGGCTTTTTCCCGTTGCGCGTTCTGCTACCAGTCCGAGGACGGTGGTGTTAGTCCCATAAAAATCCTTGGTTCCCGGATGTTGGATCAGCGGCAATTGAGCCATCCGGTCGATGAGCTCCTGGCTGTTTTTAGCAGTGGCCAGATTCTTTTCAGCGGTCATGGAATCCAGGCAGTCAAATTGAGTAGTTGCATAATAGAAGCCAGCTTCGTGATTGATCAAATGCAAAACCGTCATTACAGAATCATTCGACACTAATTTAAGCGGACAAGCTCCTTCTCTATCTCCCCATTCCAATTCGGTCAGGTAACGGCCATCTTCCGCCACCACCGCCACTTTTAAATTTTCAAACTCAGGAATATACTTCGTAACAGGATCATCAAATTTCAAAATGCCATCTTCTATCAGATCAAGGGCCGTTGAAATGGTAATAATTTTACTCATCGACCAAATGCGAATCCAGGAGTCCCCGTTTATTTCTTCGTCGGGGAAAAACTTTGGGTTCGCTACACTGTGTTCATACAGGACATCCCCGTCAATATTTTCCAGCCGGGCATAGATAAACGGGTAATAGCCCTCATCCACATAATTATCAAGGATGCTATCTAATTCTTCGTGGTTTTCTATAGTAATTACGGAGGGGACTTCTGTTTTGCAGGCGAGGAAATTGATAATAAATAGGAATAGGAAAAGCAGCGTATTAAAAGTTCTTCGTTTCATTTATGTTGGTTTTATTATAATACACAAAGGAGCACAAAGACCACAGAACAAACGCTGTGAACTTTGTGCTACTCTATGATCTTTGTGTCCTGTCAAATTATTTCACTACTAACTTAGTCGTCGCAAAATCTCCATCTTTACCACTCAAAGTGGCGAAGTACATTCCTGCCGGAAGGTTTTCTCTTTCGATCAAAACACGCTCTCCGGAAATACTGGTCATCGTTCTCACTACTCTACCATTCAAATCAGTGACTACTAAATTGAACGCTTCATTATTTGGATTATCAAATTCGAGGAAGGCTCTGTTGCGGAACGGGTTGGGATTGACTTTCAAAGTACGTTGAAGCACTATGTTATTGGTTCCTACCGAAAGATCACAAGCCGGAGCTTCAGCCATTTTCATTATGATATTAGAACATGGATCCGGATTTCCGAAGCTACCACCATCGGTAGGATCTTTTAAGGTATTATCCCAGGCCGCCACCGCGTCAGCAGGGCCATTATTTCCTAACATATGGATGTCCACAATATCTCCAAAAGGAATTCCATAATACGCTGCGGCATCAATGATCGCCGAAAAATTGTTGTTCCCATCATTGACCAATTGTACCGCACCCGGATCATCCCAGGCTACAATCTGCGCCCAGTCGTTCGCACCAGAATGGAAGCCAAGAGCGGAAGCATCTAATAATACGGAGTCCTGATCACCTTCCAGGCAAGTCAAGTCATAATCCAAATCTATTCTGACCAGACCAGCAGCAGCATCCACACAGGATTCTGAATCACCGGCATCCGAAAAGAGGACAAGACTGGATGCCTGATTAAGGTCTGAACAAGTAGGAATATCATTCATGTATAATTTTAGATTAGAGCAAGGATCAGGGTTTCCAAAATTATCTCCATCTAAGGAATCCCTAAATGATATAATCCAGGGGTCAGCCGGATCAGCAAATCCATTATTAATGACCATCTGTATATCGGTCACATCTCCAAATGCCAATCCGTAATAATCCACGACATTAACAGTAAGCAAAAAGGAATCGGCACCATTATTCACCAAGTTGCTAGCCCCCGCAGCATCCCATTCAATAATCGTCGCCCAGTCATTGGCTCCGGAATGAAATCCCATTTCCATAGTACCGGGTAACGTTCC
>JBLHJZ010000367.1:0-5498 GCA_047619515.1 Saprospiraceae bacterium
TTTAAGATAGCGCAGATACAAATTTTTGATACTTCTTACGAAAAAAGGGCAAAAGCCACAGCGGTTGACAACTATACGGTATACCCTTCTCGTGGACTTATTTATGATAGAAACGGAAAGTTATTGATCAATAATAATCCAATGTATGATCTAAGGGTGATTTTCAATCAGCTAAACCCCAAAATGGATACCCTTAAATTGTGTGGGCTTCTGGAGATAGGCATGGATGAGTTCCGATCCCGGATCACCAAAAATTTTAGTGATGTCAGGTATTCGAAAAGAGTCCCTTTTACATTCATGTCAAAGATTTCTTCCATCACCTACGCCCGGCTACAGGAGCACCTACATGAGTTTTCAGGGTTTTCAACACAACTTAGAAATGTAAGAAGTTATCCTCATCATAGTGCGCCTCATGTGCTGGGTTACCTCAATGAAGTAAATCAAAAACAGATTGACAAATCAGAAGGAGCCTATGAAAAATTTGATTATATCGGCGCCAGCGGCTTAGAGCTTTCATATGAAAAAGAACTCCGGGGAGAGAAAGGGTTTCGAAATGTTTTAAAAGATAATTTAGGTAGAGAAGTTGGCCCTTATCAAAATGGCGCTCAGGATAAACCTGCGATTTCCGGGTCAGATATATATACCTCCCTGGATATCCGGCTACAGGAATATGGGGAAAAGCTTATGCAAAATAAGGTCGGTAGCATCGTTGCTATTGAGCCAGGCACCGGAGAGATTCTGGCGATGATAAGCACCCCTTCTTACGATCCTAATTTACTCACGATAAACCGCGGCAGAGGACAGGCTTACAACCAACTCCATCAGGATACCCTAAAACCTTTCTTCGACCGCTCCGTCATGGCTCAATATCCTCCCGGTTCTATCTTCAAGACAGTCGTCGCATTAGTGGCTATGCAGGAAGGTCTACTGGAAGTGAATCGGAGAATTACCTGTAATGCCGGATATTATTATAATGGTAAAAGGCGGGGCTGTCATCCGCATGCTTCTTGCAATGACGTAGCTAATGCTTTGCAAACCTCTTGCAATGCTTATTTCTTTACGGTGATGAGAGAAATTATAGATAAGGAGGGTTTTTACAAACCTCATGCTGGTTTGGATTTATTCGATGAATACCTCAAAACTTTTGGACTGGGTAGCCCGCTCAATGTGGACATCCCCAATGAAGAAAAAGGAAATATTCCAACATCGGCATATTATGATCTTTTGTATCCTAAAAGCGACGGTAGTTGGAAGTCTCCCACAATCATGTCTATTGGCATTGGCCAGGGGGAAATCGAAATGACCACGCTCCAAATGGCTAATCTGGCAGCTATCATGGCTAATCGGGGGTATTATTATCCTCCACACCTTATAAAACAATTTTCGAATAGCGATACTTCTATTCCCGATATATACAAAACAAAAAAGCAAACGCCTATAGATCCTGTTCATTTCGTCCCTGTGGTCGCCGGTATGCATCAGGCCGTAGAATTCGGTACAGGAAGAATGGCAAGGATCCCGGATATGGAAGTATGCGGAAAAACGGGAACTTCTGAAAATTCTCATGGTAAAGACCATTCCGTATTCTTCGCTTTTGCGCCTAAGGAAAACCCGAAAATCGCTATTGCCGTGTATGTTGAAAATGGGGGTTGGGGATCCAATTATGGTGCGCCTATGGCTGGTCTGATGATCGAGCAATACCTCAGAGGTGCTATTGCTCCCTCAAAAGTAGCGATTGAAGATCATATTATTAAATCCAACTTAGTTGATCCTCCGAACCTTTAATTTGCTATCGTTCAATTAATAGGAGATATTTACCTGGACAGAATTAAGGATAGAAAAACCTGCTAGGTTTCAGGGTTTTATATGAGTATAAAAGTTTAATTATCAGTACTTTAATTCAAATAAAACCGTTCGGTTGAGCTCAGGTCTAGGCCTAGCAGGTTTTGTCGCACATAAAATTGTCCAATTACTTAGTAGAAAATATACTTAATAAAACCGATGATAAAATCCTCTTTCTTTTCACTAATCCTCCTCGCACTAGCTATAAATATAATTAACGCCCAGGATAGTACGGCTACCCTAAAATTACTTTTCGCCGGAGATGTCATGGGTCACGGACCACAAATCAAATCTGCTGAAATAGTCAAAAATAATAGCTACGATTACGAGCCTTGTTTCAAATACCTTTCACCAATCATTGAGTCTGCTGATCTCGCTATTGCTAATCTGGAAGTCACCCTCCCCGGCAAAGCTCCCTATCAGGGCTACCCTCGTTTCAGGAGTCCCGATGATTTGGCCAGAGCATTGCGCCTCTCAGGCTTTGATATGATGGTCACGTCAAATAATCATTCTAACGATGCCGGAAAGGACGGGGTCATCGAGACGATTAATACCTTGAAAGAATATGGTTTTTACCAGACCGGTACTTTTAAAAATCAAGAGGAAAAGGATTGGTTTTATCCCCTGATCGTTTATAAGGATAATTTCAAGCTCGCCTTTCTCAATTATACTTACGATACCAATGGCCTGCCGACCAAGGCTCCAACGATCGTCAACCTGATCGATGAAACTCAAATCGAAAAAGATATGGCCATGGCCAGGGCACTCAAACCTGACGCCATTATCGTCATTATGCACTGGGGTTTAGAGTACCAGCTTACGGAAAGCAAAGTGCAAAGGGAGCTGACTAAAAATATATTTGACTGGGGGGCAGACCTCGTTATCGGTAGCCATCCGCATGTCATCCAACCGATCAGGGAACAAGACCTTATAGAAAACGACAGCACTATTAAAAAACGACTCGTCACTTACTCTCTCGGAAATTTTATTTCCAATCAGAACAAACCCAATACTGATGGGGGCTTAATATTTGAAATCAGTTTACATAAAAATTTAAAAACCAATAAACTAAGTCTGGGAGAGCATCATTACATCCCTGTCTGGCGATATATACATAAAGATAAAACAGGGAAAGCGACTTTTTACGCACTACCGGTCTCAGCTTTTGAAGAGGAAGAAAATGTGTTGAATATGACTTCCAAAAATTGGGAGGCAATGCTTAACTTTGCAAAGAAAACCAGAAAACACCTTGCAAAATCCGATGGTGTGGAACGAAAGGTCACGCTAGAAGAACTTAATAGGGCTGATTTGCGATTACAGGATAAGCCTGTTTTAATAAAGGATATCGAAAGAACAAAAATAAAAATAGAACAAAAACAAAATTGATGATCATATCGGCAATTGTTGCAGTAGCAAAGAATAATGTAATCGGAAGAGATAACGATATTCCCTGGCATCTTCCGGCGGATTTAAAATATTTTAAAAAAACGACCCTCGATCATCATATCATTATGGGGCGAAAGAGTTTTGAATCTATTGGCCGGCCTTTGCCCAAAAGAACGAATGTCATCATCACCCGGAATCCTTTTTTCATTGCCAGTAATTGCTTGGTGACACGTACGGTCGAGGAAGCATTGATGATCGCTCGGGAGAATGAGGAATCAGAGGCTTTTATCATTGGCGGCGCACAAATTTACGATCTCACAAAAGACCACTGGGATCGCCTGTATCTCACCGAAGTAGATTTAGAAGTCGAAGGTGATGTTCTGTTTCCCGAACTCAATATGGACGAGTGGACATTGGTTTCCGAAGACCCACAAAAAGCCGATGAGAAAAATGAATACGATTATAATTTTAAAATCTATGAACGGAAGAAGCTTGACTAAAGTAAATTTGCAAATTGCGTTACCCGTTTCAATAATGTCACCCCCGTTCAATCATATCCATCATCCAAAATATATTGGTCACTCTTTGAAGCGTATCTCGACCGTCAATATGACCTTGCCAAAACTTTTGCTCAAATGGTCAGGGAGGATGGTCATTTCGAAAAGCCTGTTGCAATGCCGGAATCGAATATTCTTTGCTTTCGGTATCTTGACGCATCTCTTTCTAGTGATCAAGTCATATTCATCCATCACTCTTCTCCGCGCCGCTTATCCGCAGACCAGCCATTACCGCGCTTCAAAGGAATAAGCATTCCATTGGTGTTTTCCTGCCAGGTATAAATCTGGCTGCGCATAGTGTCCACCCTTGTTTTATAGGCCGGATCTCTAAATAGGTTGTTCATCTCCTGAGGGTCTTTTTTTAAATCATATAACTCATCGTCCCCCCAGACACCATGATACTGGATGAATTTATACTGGTCTGTCCGTATGGCAAAAGTCGTGGGTGTCTGCGGAAATGCTTTCTCCCAATAATATTCATAAAAAGCGACATCCGGCCAATCCATTTTTTCTCCTTTTAATAATGGTAAAAAAGATTTGCCGTCCATAGAGGCAGGTGTTTCCAATCCGGCAGCAGCTAATATCGTTGGCGCAACGTCAATGTTTTGGACTTGCTCGTTTACCGTTTGGCCTCCTTTGATCAGTCCTGGTGCATAGGCCAAGAACGGGACTTTCATGGATTCTTCATAAGCATGGCGCTTGTCGATCAGTCCATGCTCTCCGAGTACAAATCCATTGTCGCCCATATAGATAACCATCGTATTTTCTTCCAAATTGTTTTCTTCCAAAGTTTTAATAACAGTCCCGATACTTTCGTCTACACCTAGGATCGTTTCGCAATATTTATAATAAAAAGAATCGAATTCCAGCTGTCCGTGATACATGTAATCAACGCCATGCCAGCTGTTTCTTTGTTCGCGAACCCATGCTGGTTTACCTTTATAATTCTCATCGGTGTTCGCATAACTAATAGGGTATTCTATCTTTTGACCAACATATTTATCAAGATGCCGTTGAGCTGGCTGAAACATCGCGTGGACGGCTTTATGGGATAAATACAAAAAGAAGGGTTTTTCTTTATCCCGTTCTTTAGTCAACCAATCGGTGGCATAACCAGTCAGCAAGTCCGCATTATAGCCTTCAACTTTTTGACGCTCACCATCAATATTTAGCGTTGGATCATAATAATCTCCTTGTCCTTTAAAACTCACCCATTTATCAAATCCTTTTCTTGGATTATCGTTTGCATTCCCCATATGCCATTTCCCAAAGAAGGCTGTCGCATAACCAGCCTCCTGTAAATACTGCGGAAAATAAATCAGGTTATCTGGTTCTAAGGCACTATTATCCACTACCGTATGATGATGAGTATATTGCCCGGTGAGGATAGAGGCTCTACTCGGAGAGCATAAGGATGTGGAAACGGACGCATTGGGAAAATGCATTCCCTCCGCTGCCATCCGATCCATATTTGGGGTTTCTAAAAATGCTGGTTTGTTTAAAAAACCCATAAAATCATAGCGGTGATCATCTGCCAGAATGAAGACAACATTCATTGGTTTTTGATTGGCGATTTTGGGAAGTATCAAATTCGGATCAGTCTCCTCAAGCTGAGGAGGATTGCAAGAAAATAAAATCGCTGCAAGCAGGCAAACGATTAAAATTGACAGGTGTTGGTTTTTCATTATTTTTCGTTTTGATGGAACTTAAAAT
>JBLHJZ010000368.1:0-5486 GCA_047619515.1 Saprospiraceae bacterium
CAGTTATCAATGTAACCTATCCTATTGAATTTCAAACAGGTTCTCCGGATGCTATCAAAGCGGCGGTGATGAATACCTTACTAGGAGGCTTTTTCAGAAGCCGACTCAATGGCAACCTGCGAGAAGACAAAGGCTATACTTATGGGATTCGATCCAGTTTAAGTGCCGACAAAGAGATTGGTTCTTTTAGTACCAGTGCCGGTGTGCGAAACGAAGTGACCGACAGCTCAATTATACAGATCATCTATGAGATGAATCGCTTACGAACCGAAACGGTGCCTCAGGATGAATTGGACCTGGTAAAGAATTACCTTTCCGGAAGTTTTGCACGTTCTTTGGAAAATCCACAAACAGTAGCTCGTTTTGCATTGAATACCATAAAATATAAGCTATCAAGTGATTATTATGCTAATTACCTCGAAAATCTAAGTAATGTATCTGCTGCCGATTTAAAAGCTATGGCTCAAAAGTATATCAAACCAGATAATGCACATTTTGTAGTGGTCGGGAACAAGAGCGAAGTAGCTGATAAATTGGGAAAAATCGGGAAGGTGAATTATTATAATAATTATGGTGAAGAAGTAGAAGATGCTTTAGAAATTCCGGATGGAACGACTGCCGAGACTGTTATTGAAGATTATCTAAATGCGATTGGCGGGAAGGCTCAATTAAATATGATTAAGGATATTACCATGAAGATGGAAACAGATATGATGGGCAATAAGTTGAGCATTGATATTTACGTCATGGAGGGTAAATTTGCCAATACCGTTTCAATGACAGGGATGGGTGTCATGTCCAGACAGATTTATAATGATGGGAAAGTAATGGTAGAGCAGGGAGGGCAAACCGCTCCCTTAGATGAAGCTACAAAAGCTCAACTCAAAGAAGCCGCTGTCTTATTCCCAGAACTGAAATATGTTGAAAATGGCTATAAACTGGAACTTACCGGCGTAGAGAAAATTGATGGAGAAAATGCCTATGTCGTAGATATAGAATCTCCTTCTGGTAAAAAATCAACTCATTTTTTCGATTTGAAAACCAGCCTAAAGGTCAGAGAATTGCAAAATGAAAACGGAAAGGCGATCATTTCTGATCTCAAGGATTATAAAGAAGTGGATGACATTATGTTTCCACATATAAATATCCTGACAGGAATGGCACCTGTACCGCTCAATATGGCAGTGACTACGATTAGTGTAAATAAAGGGATTGATCCTGCCGTTTTTGGAACGGAGTGAGTGCTTTTATAAAAAAATTCAAATATCCTTGCGTCTCAATACAAAAGAGCGTAGGTTTGTACACTAAGTTTAAAAAAAATGAACCAAATTTCAAATAATAACTTTTTCTGTTTTAGCTTTTATTTTTATGTTCAATCATAAATTGAAGCTGCTTTAGTTATTATTTTAAAAAAATATAAAAAGGAGTTTCACTAGTGAGACTCCTTTTTAGTTCTAACCAATACAGACCAATGATAAGAATGAATGTAAAATATTATTTTTATTTCTTTTTTGGATTTCCAAAAGGGAGCTTATACTATTGTTGATGAAAATCAAATCTAAAGAATAGTTTAAGCTCCGTTACACGGGGCTTTTTTTATGCCCGATTACAAGATTTTAAACGTTAATGAAAGCCTCAGGCAAAAGTTTTAAGAATATGATAGCGCGAAAAAAAATAGCAATACAAGGCGTCAGAGGGGCATTTCATGAGATTGCGGCCAGGCATTACCACGTTCAACCGATTGATATTGTTCCGGCTATTACCTTTAATGATTTGATCATCGAATCACAAAGAAACGATGGCGGGGTGATCGCCATTGAAAATTCTATTGCCGGTACCTTAGTTCAGAACTTTCCGCTTATTCGAAATTCCTCCTTAGACATTACCGGAGAAATTTATTTAAGAATCAAACATAATCTAATGGCCATTCCAGGCCAGAATTTAGCTGAAATTGATAGGGTGTACTCGCATCCGATGGCTATTGCACAATGTCGGCCGTTTTTTACCCAATACCCACATATTCGTTTGGTAGAAGCTGAAGACACGGCATTGAGTGCCAGAATTATATTTGAATCAAAGGAGAAAAGGGTAGGAGCGATTGCGAGTAGTATGGCTGCTGAAATGTATGAATTGGAAGTCTTATCTGCCGGTATTGAAACGAATAAGCAAAATTATACCCGGTTTTTGTCACTGGAAAGAAAGGATAAAAAAAGGGACGAATCAACTTTTGAAAAAATTTCTGTCTGTTTTGAATTGACCCATAAGATTGGAAGCTTGCACGAGGTTTTAAAACTACTAGCAGACAAGGAAGCTAACCTGACAAAAATCCAATCCTTCCCAATCATAGGCGATCGCTGGAATTATATGTTCTATTTGGATTTCGTTTTATTGGAGCCAAATAGCTTTGATACAACCATTCTTGCTTTACAGCGTATGATAACTGACTTAAGAATATTAGGACGATATAATACAGGAATACATTATGAAGATTGAAACGGCAAACAGGGTCAGACAGATAGAGGAGTACTACTTTTCTAAAAAATTGAAAGAAATTGCTGCGATGGTAGCTCAAGGGATCGACGTATTGAATCTCGGGATTGGGAGTCCTGATCTTTCTCCTGCAAAAGAAGTGATCAACCGGCTATCTTTGGAGAGTCAAAAAGACGGCCACCATAAATACCAGTCCTATATTGGTGTGGAAAAGCTACGAAACGCTTTTGCCATTTGGTATCAACATTATTTTCACATAAGGCTTGATCCTCAATCTGAGATACTTCCTCTAATGGGTTCCAAAGAGGGGATCATGCACATCTCCATGACTTTTTTGCAGGAAGGTGATGAAGTTTTAATTCCAAATCCCGGATATCCGGCTTACCGGGCTACTGCGCTATTGGCAGGTGCCACTCCTGTTGAATACTTGCTTTATGAAAAGAGCGGATGGCTACCGGATTTAAAGGAAATAGAAAAAAAGGATCTTTCTAAAGTGAAAATTATGTGGATCAATTATCCGCATATGCCAACGGGTGCAAATGCGAATGTTGAATTTTTTAAAGCATTGATTGCATTCGCTAAACGGCATAATATCCTGATTGTAAATGATAATCCCTATAGTTTTATACTTAATCAACCCTTGAGCATATTATCAGTTGAAGGCGCTAGAGAGGTGGCTATAGAATTGAATTCATTGAGCAAATCACATAATATGGCAGGATGGCGAATGGGGATGATGGCTGGAAAAAGTGAATGGCTGGCAGAGATTTTAAAATTCAAAAGTAATATGGACTCTGGCATGTTTTTGCCCGCCCAATTAGCTGCAGTCCAAGCACTGTCTCTGGATAATAACTGGTACGCTGATCTTAATCGTATCTATACAGCTAGAAAGAAAAAAGTATTACAAATTATGGATTTATTAGGCTGTACCTGTCAAAGTGATACTGGCGGTATGTTTGTATGGGGTAAAATATCGGGGCGATTTAAAGACGCTTACGAGTTGTCTGATATCGTACTAAATAATGCGCATGTATTTCTAACTCCCGGAGGGATTTTCGGATCACAGGGAGATCAATATATTCGTATTTCCCTTTGCGCAAAGCTTGAAGTTTTCGAGGAAGCTTATATTAGAGTTAGTAAAGTATTAAACACAATTGAAGCATAAAAAGCTGGTATTCGCAACAGGACACGAAGCCCAGGAATTTGCGTTCTAAATTTAGGAAAACTTTGTGTGCGCTGTGTTTATCTCTGTTCAAAAAAAGGGGAGTTAAAAAAATGAATATCACAATTATAGGCATAGGATTAATCGGTGGCTCCATGGCCATTACGCTCAAAGAAAATGGCTTTGCCAAGCATATTATTGGTGTGGACAAAAGCAAGGAAAATTTGGACAAAGCTATCCGGAGAAGACTAATTGACGAGGACATGAATCTCGAAGATGGCGTAGCAAAAGCAGATATCGTCATTTTGGCAACCCCGGTAAATGTGCTAAAAACGCTACTCCCTGAAGTGCTCGATTTACTTGATAATCAAGTGCTTATAGATGTCGGATCCACTAAGGAAGAGTTGTTGGCGATTGTAAAAAATCATCCCAAACGATCGAACTTCGTTTCGACTCATCCTATGGCCGGGACGGAATATAGTGGACCTGAAGCTGCTATTCCAAATCTATTCGATAATTGCTGTACCGTATTTTGCGATATTCAAGACAGTAGTGAAAAGGCAGTAGAAATAGTCAAAGCACTCTATGAATCCATGAAGATGAATATCCTATACCAGGATGCAAAATCGCATGATGTCCATGCAGCCTATGTTTCGCATATTTCGCATATTAGCGCTTTTGCCTTAGCACTCACGGTGTTGGAAAAAGAAAAAGATGAAAACCGGATTTTTGAATTGGCCAGTGGAGGATTTAGCTCGTCGGTGCGATTGGCCAAAAGCTCTCCGGCAATGTGGATTCCCATCTTCGAACAGAACCGAGATAATGTGATGGACGTTTTAGATGAACATATAAATACCTTAGCAAAATTCAGAAGTCTGTTGATTAAAAAGGACTTTGACACCTTTACTACTTTGATTCAAAAAGCAAATTCGATACGAAAAATTATAGATTAGGTTTTTAGCTTTCTGTGTTCGTCCTTATCAACGAACCGAATTCCGAACACCGAATTCACATTATTCAAAACTTTTAAATATGAATTTCAATCCAATTTTCGAAAAGAAAGACCGTCCAATCATCATAGCCGGCCCCTGTAGTGCCGAAGGAGAAGAGCAGGTCATGATCACTGCAAGAGCACTTGCGGAGCAAAAAATAGATTTATTCAGAGCGGGTATCTGGAAACCAAGGACAAGACCTAATTCCTTTGAGGGCGTAGGGACTATTGGGTTAAAATGGTTGCGGAGGGTCAAAGAAGAAACCGGGTTGAGAGTAACAACTGAAGTAGCTAATGCAGGCCATGTCTACGAAACCCTAAAATATGGTATTGATGTGCTTTGGATCGGTGCCCGGACTACAGTAAGTCCATTTGCGGTACAAGAAATTGCTGATGCATTGGAAGGTACAGATATTCCAGTGCTAATAAAAAATCCGATTAATCCTGATCTTGCCTTATGGATCGGAGCGATTGAGCGAATCTATAAAGCAGGGATCACCCGTATCGGTGTTATCCATCGTGGTTTTTCTGCTTTTGATGATAAAACTTACCGAAATACTCCGCGATGGCAATTGCCGATTGATTTGATGCGCCAGTTTCCGGGATTGACTTTTATTTGCGATAATAGCCATATCTGCGGACGACGCGATCTCTTGCAACCCGTTGCTCAAAAAGCGATGGATTTGAATTTCCATGGCCTGATGACAGAGACTCATCCGGATCCGGATAATGCCTGGAGTGATGCAAAACAGCAAATAACCCCTTTCGTTTTTAAGGAACTGATAGATAGTCTGGTACTTCGGGAAGCTACTTCAAGCAATGAAGAATACCTGGAAAATATTG
>JBLHJZ010000369.1:0-5475 GCA_047619515.1 Saprospiraceae bacterium
CGTGTAATTAATGACCGTTCCTTTGGTCTTTTCGTCCGAAGAAACATAAGAATGAATTTCTTGCAAAAACCATTTATCGCTATTCGTAAAAACTTCCTTTCGGCTTATGTTCTGGCTTTGACTGACGGTTTTAACATCATTTAAAAAACTCTTATTTGGTAGCGAAAAATTGGTGATTGACCGATCAATATCGGATTCCCGCAGGTCTATTATACCTCTGATACTCGGCGTAAATCTCCTAATATGCAACCGTTCATCTAAAAACAGGGTAGCAATATGAGAAGAGTTTATGAGGTTTTCAATATCAGAATTCAACTCCATTAATTGTATGTTTTTCTCCTGCAATTCTGCATTGACGGTATACAACTCTTCATTCACCGATTGCAATTCTTCATTAGTACTTTGCAATTCTTCATTGGAGGAAACCAATTCTTCGTTGGTGGCCTGGGCTTCCTCATTGGAAGATTCCAACTCTTCGATAGTGAGTTGCAAGTTCTCCCTGGTATCTTCCAATAAGTTTTGCAATTGCTGAATCTCCGCATTTGAAGAAGTATCTACAGTCAAAAGTGGTTCAGCCCGTTGCGTACCACCCAAGGGTTCCTCCACCTTTATGGCAATCAAGTAAAATTTCTCATGGGGATAAGCTCTTTGGTCAAATCGATCAAAAATAAGTTTGGCGGAAAGTATTTTATCGTTGTCACGGAAACTAACCAGTTTTGTAATCGCTTTGATTTCTTTGGTAGACTTGGACAAGGTACGGATAGCCGTAGATACGGGAACATGAAACTCCTTGGGCAACAACCTTAATAAATTAGTCGAAAAGCCTTCGAAAGGTAGTGTACCAATCAATCGCAGGCTACCGTAAACTTCTAATACCTGGATATTTTCATTGACGCAGATACAAACAGAATCGGTAACAATAGCCAGTTTTTTGGTGAACTGAACCGTTAACTCAGAGGCAAATTCAGGTAATTTTTTGGACGGTAACCTATCAATTTTTGTCGAAAAAATATCTTGGGTATTGCTGTTGCTATCGTATTCCAGTTTTTTATTATAAATCTTTGCCCTGTGGTCGATCACTGCAAAATATTTAGAAAAGGAGCCCAAAGATTCGCTCGAACCTAAAAATAAATAACCATTAAGGTTGAGTGCATAAAGAATACTTTTAATAGCTCTTTCCTGGGCTGAATCCTGAAAATAAATCAATAAATTTCGACAACTAATTAAGTCCATTTTGTTAAATGGAGGATTATGCAGGATATCGTGGTTTGAAAATACAATATGTTTTCTTAAGTGATCTTGTACCACAAACCCATTATCTTTTCTTTTAAAGTAAGTGGCTAAGTGTTCAGGTGGAACATCAGAAACGATGTTTTGTCCAAAGAACCCTTTTGAAGCTTTTGTAATCGCTTTGACATTAATATCAGTGGCAAATATTTTAAAGTCTAAGTTCCTCTTGTCATCTTTTAAACCTTCTTTCAAAAGTATAGCTAATGAATAAGCTTCTTCTCCTGTAACACATCCGATTACCCACAATTTTAGTACCCCCCCTTTTTCTTTTTTAGCTATGAGCTCAGGAATTACTAGTTCCTGCAGCTTTCTAAAATATGCTGTGTCTCTAAAAAAGCTGGTAACACCAATCAAAAACTCACTGACCAAAATATCCTGCTCATCGGGAGTTTTTTCCAAAAAATCTTTATAATCACTTAATTTATCTAATTTATTTATATTTTTTCGCTTGAGAATTCTCCGATTCAAGGTTTGTTTCCGGTATGCTGAGAAATCATATTTTGTTTCTTCCCTGAGTATTTCCAGGATATCGTCAACCACAATCTCCGCTTCTTTTCTCTCTACTCTAGAGGCGTAATTGAAATAGGAATACAATTCACCCGGAATCTCCGCAACATTGATTATAAAATCTGCCAGGTCTGCATTGATGACGCTTAAAGGCATCCCGGAGAAACCGCTTTCACTCGGGTTTTGAGCAAATACAATACCTCCGACTTCTTTAATAGCGGCAGCACCTTTCGTGCCGTCCGAACCTGTGCCTGAGAGGATAACGCCAACAGCATTACTCTTTTTTTCCTCTGCCAAAGAAATTAAAAAAATGTTGATAGGAAGATTTATCTCGTGCGCAGGAGCACGGGATAATAATCGAAGTTTATCATCCTTAATGATAATATTTTTTTTGCCCGGTATCAGATAAATATGATTAGGCACAATGTCCATACCTTCTTCTGCTACCGAAATTGGTATTTTGGTTTTTCGGGCAAGCAGGCTGGAGTGCATACTCTTAAAATCGGGTGATAAATGTTGGATAACAACATAGGAAAGGCCGGAGTCGCTGGAGCAATTGCTGAAAAAAACCTCCAATGCCTGCAAGCCGCTTGCAGAGGCACCAATACCTACTATTTTTAAATTTTTACTGGTTTCCTCGTTTTTATTTTTCATAATAGAAGATTTAGTAATGGGTAAGTTTTTCTACTTAGTTGTCAAGAAAATGCTATTACACACCAATCTGGTCTGGGTAGTTAATAATTCTATTTCAGCTTTAAACATAGCGAAATTAATGGCTCCGGTGTTTAATAATCTGTGCGAATTTAAACAACTTTCTTTAATTCGATCTAATATTGACGCTTGATGTTGTTTAAGTTTATCGAAAAAAGAGATCTTCATAAATGCTATACAATGCAAAATATCATCGTTAGCCAGGAATTTAGATACTATAATCTTATTTTCTTCCTGATGTTTCGAGCAGAGTTTTGTTAATATCTCCTGGTCAACATATTCAGGTTCCAGACTGTTGGATGGAGCCTTTGTCATATTCTCAATAATCCTCCATTTACCTTCCTTGTTTTTTGTAAGTAAATAAGTGGTTTCCCCTAAGGATTCAAATTTGAATTGCAATTTCTTGGAAGTTTTGTCCTTCCAGAAAAGTTTCCAAAATTCTTTAGAGGTGACCACCGCACTATTTGTAAATAAGCTATTGGTCTCTACAGATAAAATTTCAAAAGTAGAACCATAATTATGGATGTCCAATTCCCATTCATATTGCCTTTTGTGTTTGAGATTGTTTTCAACATCCAGGTAAGCAGGGCTGCTTTCAAGATAAAATTCAGCTAAGCTGTCCTCGTGACTTTTCTCAGAACGATTAACATCCACATAGGCCTCAAATTTTTCAGTAGATGCCGTGAAGATAAAATCTCTCAGGATATCATCAGTAAAATCCCCTTCTTCCACATTTTTATAAAATAAGTCGCGTACATGAAGATGAATGAGCGTGAGTTTTTTTTGTTTTGAAAGACTTTTATAATAGTTAGGTTTGGATTGTAAGCGGCTAAAGAAATCTTTAAACAGCTCAAATTCATTTTGTTGACTGTTAATGTAATCACAAATAGCCTGGTAAGAGAATTCTTTTCTCTGGAGTGTAATTAAGAATTGAAGAATTTCCTTACGGAGTAGCTTGTATTCCATATTATCACAAGGTACAACAAAATAATATTTTGTTGTGGTATTTGTTGTGATCTTTTATTTTCTACTATTTTCATTTGCATTATTTTTGGCATTAATTCATTTGGGGTAATGATGGATTCCCTATAAGCATCTCTCTTTTTTATTTCTAGCTCTATTTAGAGTTATCATCATTACTCCTATTTTATTCTCCCCCACTCTTGAGTCCGAATCAACACAAGGGGAGAATGCAGAGTGCTATCATTATCATATGATGCACTCTGCCCTTTTTTAAAGTGATTATTCGAAAGATGTTTAAAGTAATTCTTCTCGCGCTCCTTTTTAAGTTAACCCCCTGTTTATTAGTTGCCGAATATTTTCAAATATTCGGTAACTTTTTTTTTGCACTACCCTTCTTTTTCCCATGCACCCTAGTCTACTATAGAAAACCTTTCCTTCCCTATACCAAACCTTTTCATTTTTCGTTTATAAACCGATACAAAACAATCCCTCCTTTCACTGGTTTACAATATTGAGAAAATTGTTAGACAGGAACAATTTCTAACCACTTGTTTGCCACGAATTCACTAATTTTGCAGTTTTTTATAAACCTGTTACTATGAACAGACTACTAACACTAATTTCTATATTATTTACATTTGGCCTTTCTGCCCAGGAGCCTATGCGGGTTACCCGGTCTGCAGCCGTAGATCGCAACGCCCCTATTTTCAATATTTTTGTCGATTCGGATAATAATAAATGGGTAGGCAACAGTAACGGTACTTTTCAGGTGCATACCGTCGATTATGCCAGTGAGATCGAAATGGAAGCGGGCCAGAGTTCCCTGCTTCGTTATCCTGGTGGAAATTTCAATCTTCTCTGGAATACAGCTTCCCTCTTTTCCATCATGAAAACAGCAACAGATGATCTGTTCGAAGGAGAACAGGATATAGCGGGCGCCTTTTACGATCCTACAAATAAAGAGCTCTGGATTGGGACAAAAGGTATCGGTGTCTTTCGTTTTGATTTAAATAAGGAAGCTAAATTACTGGAACACCTGACCATGGACAATTCCAAATTACGGACGGATCAAATTACGGTAATGTTTAGCGACAAGCCAGGCAGTTACTGGATCGGGACAGAAGAGGGCGTTTTGCACAATAAGGGCAGTAAATGGAGATTATATGAACGTTATGTGAATATTGAAGCCATTGACGCTTCGGGTGCTGATGTTTGGATTTTCGGAGAAGGCTGGCTTTGGAAAGTAGAACGAGGACAAATATGGGAAGAGATCGAATTGAATGAGTCTATGTCAGAAGGAAAAATCAAAGATATTACCTTCGACAGTAAAGGCCGGATGTGGATCGCCTCGGAAGTGATTGCCCGTTTTAATCCCGAGCTGGGGACTGTGGAAACCTTTGGCGCCGCAGAATATTTTACCAGCGATTTTCCCAGTGCTTTGGCAGTCGACCAGGATGATGCTATCTGGGTAGGGACAGAGGATAAAGGGCTTTATTTAATCGAAAAAGCTACCGCGATGTCCATTTCCTGTATTATGGACAAAGCGCCAGGTTGCGAAGGTCAACATGATGCTGAACTAAAAGTAGTGGTCAGCGGTGGCTCAGAACCCTATACCTATAAATGGAATGGCGGATTGCTAGGCGAAAATCCTAAGAATGTAAAACCGGGAGCTTACGAAGTTACCGTAACAGATAGCAAAGGAAAAAGCAAAACATCAGAAATCACTATCAATAACCCTGCTATATCACTTACCGTCACTCCCGAACAAACAGAAAGTGGAGCAAGCGCCAATGATGGAGTAGCGTCAGTTGCAGCCTCCGGGGGACAAGGAGAATATACTTTCCGATGGGATAATGGCGAATCCAAACCCAAAGCAGTAAAACTTGGCGAAGGGGAACACTCCGTGACGGTTACCGATAAAGCAGGTTGCAATAGTATAGCTACGGTAAGCATTTCTCAGCAGACAGCAGCATTAAATGTCTCCATCGACCAGACCAGCGAAAT
>JBLHJZ010000370.1:0-5421 GCA_047619515.1 Saprospiraceae bacterium
GGCGTGACTTCGACATGAAGATCAATACGATCCATAAGTGGACCGGAGACCTTGTTCAAATATCGTTTGACGACTCCCGGGCCGCAAGCGCAATCTTTTTCGGGGTGGTTATAGTAGCCGCAGGGGCAGGGATTCATGGAAGCGATAAGCATAAAACTAGCAGGAAATTCAACGGAGATTTTTGCTCTGGAAATAGTAACAAAGCGTTCTTCCATCGGCTGGCGGAGGACTTCGAGGGCACTTCGTTTAAATTCCGGCAACTCGTCGAGGAATAAAACCCCGTTATGCGATAAGGAAATCTCTCCCGGTTGTGGATTCGACCCGCCGCCAACCAAGGCCGCATCGCTGATCGTATGATGCGGCGCTCTAAATGGTCGCCTTCCAACCAGTGCGGTATTCGTAGGTAGCATACCTGCGACAGAATAGACTTTAGTGGTGTCGAGTGCTTCATGCAAAGTCAAAGGTGGAAGTATCGTAGGCAGTCTTCTTGCAAGCATGGTCTTTCCTGCACCGGGAGGGCCAATTAGGATCACGTTATGACCGCCAGCTGCTGCAATTTCTAAAGCCCGTTTAATATTTTCCTGCCCTTTGACATCTGAAAAGTCCTTATCGTAATTGTTTTGGTTATCGAAAAAATCCTCGCGGGTATCTAGCTCCGTCGTTTTTAATTCGATTGTACCATTAAAAAAACCAACTGCATCCCTCAGGTTTTCAATGCCATACACTTCGAGGTCGCTGACGATGGCTGCCTCTTTTGCATTTTCTTTCGGTAAAATAATTCCTTTGTATTTTTCTTTCCGAGCCTGGATGGCAATGGGTAAAGCCCCTTTGATAGGCCGGAGCCCGCCGTCAAGCGAGAGTTCGCCCATCATTATATAATCGCCCAATTTTTCTACATTGACCTGCTTGGTACTTGCCATAACTCCGATAGCAATCGGAAGATCATAGGAAGAACCTTCTTTTCTAATATCTGCCGGTGCCATATTGACGACAAGTTTTACTCTGGGGAGTTTGAACTTTATGTTTTTTATAGCAGCCTCTATCCGTTGAAAACTTTCCATAACGGCCTTGTCCGGTAAACCAACCAGGTGGAAAAATTTAAAGCCGGCAGGTACAATTCCTCCTGCGTTGACTTCAATGGTTATTTGTTGTGCATCCACCCCTTGTACTGCACTGGCATATGTTTTTACGAGCATTTGTCTTTTGTTTAAATCAATCTAATCAATGTCTTCTTGACAGCACTATAGCAGCACTTCCACCTATATAGACTCCGAAGGCAACAAAATTCCATAAAATTTTCAAACTTTTTTCTGAAAAGTATTTGAGTGGGTGAGATATTTGCGGTTTTTACAGGCTGAGATTGATGTTTATCAACCATCTATTACAATTTTACAGCACATCTATTTGAATGGTTTTCTGTAAAAGTCCTAAGACTTCAAGAAACCTTTATTTTTTCTGTACCTTTTCCCAAATTTTCAACCACCTTAGGAGTCCGCAAATAATAAGATGCCGAGTCCTTACTTTACAAAAAATCTGTATAGTAGATAAAATCTTTTATGAAGAAAAGAGGAGCCATACTTATATCAGTCATCATTTTATTTAGCTTTAATATAAAGGCTCAAAAGGAGATTGACAGCCTGAAAAATTTGCTAAATCAAGGTATTGAAGATTCTATTCGAATTCAAACGTTGTCTACACTAGCTTGGAAATTGAAATACAAAGATGCCAATAAGGCCAAAGGTTTCGCGGAAGAAGCGCTTGAGCGTTCAATCGAAATTGGACATAAAAAAGAACAAGCCAGAGCACATCAATATATATCTGTTATTTTCAGAGAATTAGGGCAATATGATAAAGCCATCCATCATGGCGAAGCTTCTATTCGAGTGGCTACTGAAATAGGAGATACCTTAAGGATTTCCAACTCCAATAGTTCATTAGGATTGATTTATAAAACTAAAGGAGAATACACTAGAGCAATTCCCTACTTTAAAAAGGCCGCCACTTATGCTGAAGATGCAAAAGCCTTTGATAATGTAACGACTATTCAAAATAATATTGGGCATGTCTATTTAGCAATGAGTCATTATGATTCTGCAAGAATTTATTATTTCGAAGCCGTCAAGCGAGCTTTGCCTCGAAAGGATTCTGTAAACATTCAGCGTTCTTTTAATTGTATTGCTGCTACTTATATGGAGCAAGGAGATTTTTCGTCTTCATTCGATTATTATTTTAAATCATTGGAGATCAATGAAAAAATGAATAATCCGGCTGATCTAGAAATTAATTGGAACAATTTGGGTAATTTATTTCATGCCATTGAAGATTATGAAAAAGCCATATTTTATCATGGAAAAACTCTTGCTAGTAGAGTAGAAAGAAATGATAAAAAACGTACAGCTAACTCTTATAATAATATTGGAATATGTTATTTAGGATTGGGAGATTTCATAAAGGCTTCCCAATTTTTTAAAAAATCCATTGCCATTTTTGAAGCAATAGAAACAAAAGCAGGCCTTGGAAGTACTTTGAACAATATGGGGTTGACGCTACAAGGTCAAGGTATACCGGCAGAAGCGGAATCTTATTTTCAACGAGCATTAAAAGAACATAAAATAACAGCTTCGAAAAGAGGTACAGCCTCTTCTCTATCGCACTTAGCTAGTGTTGCTTTTCATCAAAAACAATATCGAAAATCAATAAACTTTGCTACGAAAAGCCTCAAAATAGCTAAAGAGATCGGGTCTTTAGTACTAGAAAAAAACAGTTATGAATGGCTGGCTAAAAGTTATGAAACTTTGAAATTGTATGACGAGTCTACAGCATACTATAAAGCCTATAATGAAGCCAGTGAATCTTTGATGGATGAAAACAAAGTAAAAATAATAGCACAGTCTATCGCTAGATATGACTTAGATAAAAAAGAAACGATTATTGAGTCTCAAACTCAAAAAATAAAATCTTTGACGGAGGAGAGTACCTTTGAAAAATCTAAAGGAAATCTATTCCTGGGTTTGGTGATTATTTTGGCTTTCCTAATTCTATTGGTGATTTTTCAATTTAGACAAAAGACTAAATATTTTAAAAGTAAAAATGAGTTAGAACTTAGTTTGGCACAGATGAATCATGAAATGGTCAATCGAGAACTAGAAGTGAAGGAAAATGAATTACGAAAATATGTGCAAACGAGAAATGAGAAAAACGAAATATTGGATTTACTTCAAAAGAAAATATCTTTAAATCAAAACGATCAAATATCTATTTCCTCTGAAACTTACCAAGAACTCAATCAATCAATCCAGGATAAGCTTAACAAAGAAAAAGACTGGGAACAATTTCAAAAATACTTCAATCAAATCCATACCGGTTTTTTAAATGATTTTGCTTCCAAGCACAAAGACCTGACTCCGCATGAGTTGAGATTGGCCGCGCTTATTCGTTTAAATATCACTAACAAGGAAATCGCAAAACTGCTCAACATAGAATCTGATAGTGTTAAAAAAGCAAGAAATCGACTTCGGAAAAAACTTGATAATCGTTCAACGGAAGATTTATCCTCCTATATTATTAAGTTTTCCAACTAGTGTCCACCCTTTATCCCAAACCTGTCTCCCTTTTGTCACCCTTGTATTTGCGAAGTTGATCCTCTTTTGAATTTACTTTTGTCGTTGAATTTAATTTTTCAATACAATAATAAATTTAACAAAATCCCTATGAATTTTCTTTACCTTAAAACCTGTTTAGCTTTTTTTATCCTACTTTTTCAATTCAATTTCGCGTATGCTCAAACCTTAAATAAGGGAGATATTGCTTTCATTGGCTATCATGAAGATGCTACCGATCAATTTACTTGGATTGCCTTGACTGATATTCCTGGAGACGAAGAAATTTATTTTACTGATAAAGGCTGGAATGTTACTGGAAATACGTGGTTCTCGAATACTGAAGCCCATATGCTTTATACCGCTCCAATGGGTGGCATTTCTTGTGGTACCATCATTCACATTAACGAAACATCAGCGGATGCCTTTACTGTAACAGGAGGAGGATCAGCAAACATTGCTTTGAATAGCTGGAGTCTGATCGGTGGAGATCAGGTACTTGCCTATCGAGGTGGTGCAGGAGTGGAGCCTGCTTCCCCATTCTTTATCGCTGGTGTTCATGCTGATTACAATTCAAGTGATTACAATCCAACAACAACTTGGAATAATGGCGTATCAACAATCAACGGTACTGCGTCGATGTTACCCTCAGGTTTGACTAATCTTGACAATTGTATCTCAATACACCCTGCACCTGGGCTTGAGTTTGATTGTACACATTATGATGGTACCTTGACCGGTACTTCTGCGGCGCTGTTGAGTCTGATTAACAATCCTGCCAATTGGGGAGCAAACGAAACCAATTCTGGGCCGCTTAATATTACAGCTTCTGCCTTTCCAGTTCCTAATGTTGATTGCTCCTTATTGCCTGTTGAATTGATTCAATTTACGGCCCAACTCAAGGAGAATAAAGCTTTCTTAAAATGGGAAACGGCAAGCGAAACGAATAACCACGGATTCGATATTGAATATTCAAATGATGGAATTGAATGGAAAAAACTTGGAAATGTGGAAGGAAATGGTTCGACGAACGCTTCCAATACTTATTTTTATTATGATAAAAATCTAAAGCCAGGAATCAATTACTATCGCTTAAAGCAAATAGACTTCGATGGAAAGTATGGATACTCAAATATCGAAAGTGTCACTTTTGAAGCAATCAATTCGGAATCTTTGATTTATCCCAATCCAATGCTTTCTGAAAAAGTGACTATTGTAATTCCAAATGAAGGAACAGAAATGAGTATTTTTGATAGCAATGGGAGATTAATGTTTTTTTCAAAAATGACAAAAGGAGCGCAGGATATTTCGTTAGCAAAATTTCCCACAGGAATGTATTTTGTAAAATTCATAAATGGGAAAAATGTTCAAATTGAGCGATTGGTCATTAATAATTGAGGCTTTTTATCAGAAGGCGGGAGGTTAGCGATTATCATCGAACTAATTTCCTGAACATCATCCACTATACCCGCAAATTGATTGGCTTACAACCTTATAATCAAACAGAAAGGCAGCAACTGGAAATAGCGATTCGAGCCGAAAAAGTGCTGGCAGAGAGAACCTGGTTATTAGAAAAATTGAAGTAATGTTTTTTTTATGATAATATAAGTTTAAAGCTCACTGCCCCTTAATTTTTTCTTTAACATAATGGCTGCCTGGGTGTACCCTCCCTGAGATCCATCTACGAAATGGATATGTTGATCATCCCGGTTTCTAACATAACAGGACATCACGCTTTCCTGACTGACATGTAAACCAAAATAAAGATCGCCCTCCTTTTCTAGTTGCTCAAGCTCATTGGTTAAGGATACTCGCTGCCTGG
>JBLHJZ010000371.1:0-5390 GCA_047619515.1 Saprospiraceae bacterium
GTTTTTAAATGGTAAAAAACGGACCCCTAAAGATCAATCACTCCACTTTCTTTTCTATATATTCTGAATTTAGCAAACGTAAGACACCCATGTATTTCAATTTAAAAGAAATCATTCCACCCACAATATAATTTCGTGGCGTATCTCCAAGGTCTACAATAAGCATATCTGAGCTGGCATTTACCACTTCAATTTCCAGATCATCGGGGATTAAGTATTCCGGAGAGATGTCTAAAAACCCTACATCGATGATCGCTCTGAAAGATGTTTTTCCATACTCACTTTCGTCTACGGTAAATAGTTCGCCTGATGGATTTTCAGCTAATTCACCAATGGGTATTTTCGGTTTTTCCGTGATTTCCAGTATCTCAGAATAGAGCCTTAATACGTCTGTTTTCATACCTTTAATGGCTTCGTTGGTTATCAAGTTATTACCAAAAAAAAGCGTTTCTCCGATTCTGAAATGATTGACGGCTTTTGGTACCTGGCGTTTGAATAGCAAGGGAAGAGTAACGGAAGTCCCGCCCGTGACCCAGCGTATTTTTTTATCAAAAGAAGCTTCTATCAATTGCTTATAAAGACTTAGTTGGATCAATTTGTCCTGGGAAGGCAATACGCCATGCAAACAATTGAGGTTGGCACCGATCGCCACGATTTCGATGTTGGGTAATTTGAAGACTTTTTCATAAAAATCAATTAGATCATCTCCCATTATACCTTCCCGCAGATCTCCAAGTTCAATCATAATAATAACTTTGTGAATCTTTTTTTGACGTACGGCTTCTTCAGATAGCAATCGAATTGTCGAGCTTTCTGAATTGAAACTGGCATCCGCATATTTCACTACTGTTTTAACACTATTTTTGGGAGAAGGCTTGATATATATCGTTTGAACATCCGGTCTGATTTTCTTAATTTTTTTTAAGTTACTTAACCTACTATCACAGACTTCATTCATACCTAAATCGAGGACTTCTTTCAAAAAGAGTTCATTACCACAAAGTATTTTGGTAACGATGGCCCAACTTATTTGCTCTTTTTCAAATAGCGTATTTAAAAAATTGTAATTGTGTTTTAACCGATCTTTGTATAACTTTATAAAAGCCATAATTTTCTTATTTTTATTAAACAATAATTTTTCGTGGTAAATCAAATGGAAGCCGGGTAAGTAATTCATAATTCACCTGGTCACTAAATTCACTAAAGGAAGATACAGAAATTTCTAAGTCACCTTGCTTACCAATAATTACAACTTCGTCTCCTCTCATAACACCTTCAATATTTGTTATGTTTACCGATATCATATTCATATTGACCATGCCAATGACATTTACCTGTTGACCATGAATGAGGACTCTGCCTTGATTACTCAACGAGCGACTGAAACCATGACTGTAGCCTATCGGAATAGTCGCAATTGTCATATTACTATTTGCTAGGTAAGAAGTGCCATAACCCACAAAATCACCGGTCTTCACGGATTTAATATCCATTACTTTGCTTTTCCAGGTAATAAGTCGTTTTAATGGATATACCTCTTCTTTCTTCTTTGTCAAATGATGAATCAGCACTTCCTGGCTTGGAAAAAATCCATATTGCAGAATTCCAATTCGGACCAAATCCATTTGTGTTTTTGGATATCGAAGCGTTGCAGCTGAACAAGCAGTGTGCTTTAGCTCCGGGATTAAATGCTGTAGCGTCAGCCTTTTTAAAACCCGGCTATAAGCACCTTGTTGTTTTTTTATTCTGTGGTAATTTGCAATACTTTCGGCCCCTGCAAAATGGGTACACAAGCCTCGAAAGACGATATGTTGATTTTCTTGTTTAAGGATCTGAACAACTTTCGGATACTCTCTTATAGAAAACCCTGTCCGGTTCATTCCCGTTTCTACTTCAATGTGAATCTTTGCCCGTTTTCCAATTTTTTTGGCAAACCGACATGCGTTTTCTAATCGTTCTACATCAAAAACAAAAAATTCAATATCATTTCTAATGGCCCATTCAGTCTGCTCCTTATCCAACATACCCATAATCATAATGGTGCAGTCGCCCTTAATCACTTTCGTTACGCGAAAAGCCTCATCTGCACTAAATACGGAAAAATGATTGACACCACAGTCCTCCGCTAAGGGAACAAAAGCTTCAATTCCATGTCCGTATGCATTGCCTTTTACGACTGACGAAAGCAATACATTTTCGCCGATGTATTCTCGTATAAATCGAAGGTTGTGCGTCAATGCTGATCGACTGATCTCAATATGTGAAGTATGAAACATTATAGTTATTTATCTAAAATATTTGAAGCAATACAGTAAAATAAACCAACACCAAGCGGTATCATTTGGTCAGGAAAATCATAGTCAGGATTGTGTAAAGCAGGCGTATCTTCTCCTGCGCCAATACCAAACATAGCTCCTTTAAACTTTTGTGTAAACAAACCGAAATCTTCTCCCCACTTGAAGGGAAATTCGCGTGTCGAAACCGGGACCTGCTGCTGTATGGCTGATTCCATAATCATATTAACTGCTTGCTCATTATTTTGATTGGCGGCAAATTGATGGGTCCAATTAATCTCTGCATTAAGTTGGTGATTTTGGGAAGCCGCAGCAATAATTTTTAATAAGTCAGACACTAAAACCTTCATAGTCCCCTTTGTCCAGGTTCGCAATGTTAATCGCAGCGCTCCATATCCTGCGGAAATGCCGTAAGAAATTGTTCCCATTTCTATATGAATTGGTGTAATGACAACAAAATCATCACGCTCCGGCTTATTATTAGATAAAAGGGCGGACTGCGTTAAAATTTCAGCAATCGCCAAAGCCGGATTATTTCCGAATTCTGGTTCTGCCGCATGAGCCGTTTTCCCCTTTAATTTTATAATAACACTTTTTACTTCAGCAGTAAAAGAATCCTTTTTTACGACAACCTGGTTAAGGGGATAACCAGGTAGGTTATGAAATGCAAAGACAAAGTCGGGTTTGATCTTTGAAAATTTGGGATCCGCCAAAACCGCTTTGGCTCCTTGCCCGTTTTCTTCAGCAGGTTGAAACAATAATACGACCTTTCCATTCTTTAAGGGGTGATCAGCAAGCCGTTTTGCTAAGCCGAGCAGTATAGTCATATGCCCGTCATGACCACATTTGTGTGACACCTTATCAACCGTAGATCGGTGTTTAAAACGATTAATTTCCAGAATGGGAAGGGCGTCTAATTCAGCTCGAAAGAGTACCGTTTTTCCCGGGTTTCCACTATCAAAAATAGCTATTACGCCTGTTCCTCCTACTTGGTCGATAACCTTAGTAGGCTGGTAACTTGATAAAATAGAAATAACCTTTAGGGCCGTCTTAAATTCTTCTCCGGATAACTCCGGATTGGCGTGGAAATCTTTTCGAATAGCGACTAATGTTTTGTCTGTTTTTAATTTAGCTGCTTTATTCATTTTTTAATAGATTTGAATTTTTTTAGGTGTCTGGTTTCCCAAAACAGGAACGACCGTATGTTCTCTCGCCCTGACGCCTAATTAACTACAGCGGTTTTAATAATGGCCTTGGGGAAGACAAGACTAAGCACAATAAATACTATAGCCGATAAAAGTATTCCGCCAATATTCGCATCTAATCCAAAAGGCAGGGACGTATCTGAAAGTACCAAAAGGGTCGTGGTGGCTCCGCCCAGGAGCATGGCCCAAAACGCAGCAAATGAGGTACTTCGTTTCCAAAACAAAGCACCTACAACTGGAACCAATAAACCTGAAACCATAAAAGCATAAGAAAGTAACATGAGTTCCAAAACATTTTGCATAACAGTTGCCAAAAGCAATGCTAAAATGCCAATGATTAATGTTGCGATTTGAGAATAGCGGAGGTTTGCTTTTTCTGATAATTTCTTAGGCAAAATTTTAGCCAACACATCAGTTACAATGTTGCCAGAAGCGGCCATTAGACAGCTATCCGCGGTTGACATGATGGCGGAAAAGTAAGCAGAAAGCATTAATCCCATTAAGCCAACGGGCAAAATAGTCCTGAGCAACATCGGGAGTCCCATCTCTGCATCCATATCACCGGCAGTAGCGTAGCCGGCATAAGCAAACATTCCTTGCTCCGCAGCTACTCTTGCGAAAAGCCCTAAAAGAACCCCCATAAAAGCCATAATTGGATATTCAAATAATCCGGCAACATACCATGCTTTTTTTGCTGTCTTTTCATCCTTGCAAGCATAGATTCGTTGATACAAAGTCATACCGACAAACCAGATTGGAACAATGGTCGCAAACCAATTGACAAGGGTAACGGCTGTAACATTTCCCAGAGAAAGATATTCCGGAGGTAATGCTGTACGGATCGCGTCTATTCCGCCGATCGACTTATATCCCAATGGAACGCCGATAAAAACCAATCCGACCATAAGAATAATCCATTGAATGGTATCCGTATAAATCACCGCTTTCAGCCCTCCTATTACGGTATAGCCAACCGCGATGACTCCCATTATGATTAAAGCAAAATGGAAATTGAGCTCAAGGAAGGTAGCGGACGCCAATTTGGCACCAGCCAATAGTTGAGAACTTGTAAACCCGATGTATCCAATAGCGGAAATGATTCCGGCCAATAGTGCGACCCGGCCATCATAATAATGAAGGAGCATTTGCGGGAAGGTCAGAAATTTAAACTTTCTGGATAAGGTGCTGACTTTAGGAATTAGAAAAACCGCTGCCAACCATGCGCCAATTAAACCCGTAAATAACATCCAGGAACCAGCGATTCCCATTAGAAACCCCAACCCTCCTAAGCCTATCGAAAAGCCGCCCCCTACATCAGTGGCCACTACCGACAAACCAATGTGCCAGCTCCCCATTCCGCGACCACCAACATAATAGTCTTCCGTGTCCTTGTTCTTCTTGAAAAAATAATATCCTATTCCTAGCATTGCCATGAAATAAAACACAAAAATTAGTATATCAATCCAATGCATGTATTATAGATTATTCTTTATTATGTTTTTTTAAATCGCATTTCAAGGTATTTATTTTCAAAGCCTAATTTTTCATATAGAAATTTGGCTGGATTATCAGGTTCTACATGTAGCGCAACATCTCCATCGCAATTTTCTATTGCCATTTTCATTAATTGCTTGCCAATGCCCTGGCCACGAAAACCATTATGTGTAGCGATAAAGACGAGTATATTTTCCGGAATATATCCTTTCATCCCTGTTTTGTTTACCACAACAACACCGACAATTTGATTATCAATTTTACTAGTCAGTACAAACCCGCCTGGAGAATGGTCTCCGTTCATCGCGTAAGCTATTGCCTTGTTTATATCTTTTTCTTCGTCCCCATATTGTTCTAAATGAGTGTAAAGAAAATTTACAACTTCGGTAGTGTGGAT
>JBLHJZ010000372.1:0-5357 GCA_047619515.1 Saprospiraceae bacterium
AAACCTGGAGCATTACAACTGCGGTGCGATGACGCGCCGGACCGGAAATGTTGAACTTTCTACCGAAGATGTCCTTTTGATTAATCAAAAAGATGCCAGTGAAAACCTCATCAACGATGGTGATATGATATGCTTGGAATCCCCACGTGGCAAGGTAGATGTGAAAGCTAAAATCACGGATGAAGTCAATCCGGGTGTATTGAGTACCACTTTCCATTTTCCGGAAATCATGGTAAATAATATCACTTCTGATATTCATGATACAGAAGCCAAATGTCCGGAGTATAAAGTGGTTGCAGTGCGTATCCGAAAGAGTAAGGGGAAGTATAAGATGGCAGAGTAGGGGCGACGCTATTCGTCTTCCGGTATTTCATCACCCAATACAAACTTATTAGAAGCTAATAATCTTTTTGCCAGTATTTTAGCGAGGTTACTCCAAATGATAACCTTTTCGCGATCAGTAGCCGTTTGTTCCAAAATGCTAGCACTGAATAAAATAATTTCTGTGGATGAATCGCCGGCAACTACATCAGCCGATCGATATTGGTCGAGGATATAGGCAATCTCTCCAAAGAGGTTACCTTTTGATAAAATGGCTATGGTCTTGCCACCAACGAGAACCCTTCCAAATCCTCTACGAATGATGCCGAAGAATTTGCCGCCATCTTTTTTGGCAATTAATAAATCCCCTTCCTGGCATCTTATAGAGATGGCATTTTTGAGAAACCGGTTACGGCTATCTTCACTCAGGCCTTGTGTGATCGACCAATGCTCTTCCTTATCCGATTCATCAGCTTCGTAAGGGGTAGCACCTATTTGGATTTCTCCTTTTTCTCTGATCAAATCTAAATACCAATTTTTTATGCCTCTATATTGTTCCCAGTTAATGGTACTAAGGAGTGGTAAGGCAGGAGATCGAATGAGTTGAAAATGCGCTAGATCTGGCATACAAATCATAGGGATACGATAACCGCCGCTGGAAGAATTGTGCAAAGATCCGATAGGCCGAAGACCCAGGCGTTTATACATCTTAAATAAATTGGGCTCGCAAGACATCAGTATTGCCTGTCCTCCTTTTTCTAAAACATCAAGGAAGGCGTATGCCATAATGACCAGCGCAACCGGGCTTCCCCTATAGGCTTTGAGTACAGCCAAGCGAGTAAAAATACTGAACTTGTCGATCATTTTATCATCAAATAAATCAAGTAGATATTCTTCCCGGCTGGATTCGATGGTAGCGATTTCTCTGGCTTTCGTCAGCCGCATACAACCGATGATCTCTCCACTTTTTGTATCCTTACAGGCTATCAGCTGATAATTGGTTTCTTTATCAGCAAAGGCACTTGACTGGATGACAGAATCACCGGAAACCCGGTTGAGTTCTTTTCGTCTTACCTCTTCCAGTACCTTGATACAGCCATCGATGTCGTCCTTTTTTGTGGCAAAATAAGCTTGATAACGACCAGCAAAGATATCCCACTGGAGGGCTATGGATTTTAATATACTTATAGGCATGCGAACGGAGTTTCCACTAAAGAAACGAAATATATTGGGAAGTACAAAATATCGAAGCTTACCTCATGGCAATCGCAAGACCGTAGGTCGATCATAAGGGCGAAGCCCAATCACCTGTGAAACGATCACCAGCCTTTAGTTCAAGGACTTGAAACCAAGCTTGCAATTGCCATGGCTTAGGATGCCACACCATTATAACAGATCAAGCAAACGATTTTTTCATAGAGCTCATCCGGGTCAAAAGGTTTGGGGGTATAATCATCCATTCCCGCTGCATAGCGTTTGTCAATTTCTTTTTTCAAAACGGAAGCAGTCATGGCCATGATCTTAATTCCTCTTTTCTTTTCCGTCAATTGGGATCGTATAAAACGAGTGGCTTCGAGACCGTCCAGTTCAGGCATTTGGATATCCATCAGGATCAGATCATAATCATTATCCCGGACCATTTGTATCGTTTCATTTCCATCATTGGCAATATCTGATTGAAATCCAAACCGGTCTAAAAAGCGTTTAGCCACTAATTGATTTATTTTATTGTCTTCGGCTATTAGTATTTTTATTTTAGCTTTTTCTTCGTCCGAAACGTATAATTGTTTCTTTACTTCCTCCGACTTTTCTTCGGCCTGAGCCGTTCCGAAATTTAAGGTAAAAGAGAAAGTGGTTCCTTTGCCATATTCGCTTTCCAGACGTAATTCACCACCGTGGAGTTCGATTAGTTTTTTTGAAATGGGTAAACCTAGCCCGGTACCGCCATATTTGCATGCAATCCTGGAATTGGCCTGAGAAAAGCTCTCAAAGATATTTTGAATGTCTTCTTTTTTGATTCCGATGCCCGTGTCAATTACCTCGCAATGCACTTCATAATTTTCTGCCGTTTGTTTTTTGAGTAAGCAATTAACAGTGATGCCACCTTTTTTCAGTAACCTTCGCGGCATTGCCGACTATATTGAGCAATATCTGGCTTACCCGTACCCGATCTCCGGACATTACTCCGGTATATTATCAGCTATATTGTAGTCGAGCCCAATGGCTTTTTCATCGACTTTTACTTTTAATGTTTTGTGAACAGAATCTAAAACATCTCTGATACTAAAATTCAAACATTCAATCTCGAGTTTTTCTGCATTAATTTTAGATAAATCCAGAATATCGTTAATGATTACAAGAAGATTTTTAGAAGAGTAATCAATAGCGGAAAGGTATTTATTTTGGTCGACCGATAAGTCTGTGTTTAATAAAATATTAGTCATTCCAATAATTCCGTTCATGGGCGTCCTGATCTCATAGCTCATATTACTCAAAAACTCATCTTTACTTGGGACTCCCTGCTGGGCAGCTTCCATGGCTTTAATGAGTTCAACTTCCTTTTTCTGCCGTTCTTTTATCTCACTTCGAAGTTGATCATTTATTAGTACGATTCCGGAAGTTTGCTCCTTTATCTTTCTTTCTAGATTGGCATTTATAGTATTGATTTTTTCTTGAGCCAGACCGGCTTTTAAAGCAAATAGCCCCAGAAATATCGGAGCGGTATCAATGATCCATATCAATAAATTTTCGGATTGGATGGGCAGTATATTTTGTAATGATACAATGCTATAATCCTGATAGGAGACGATAAGCGTCGCTAAAATAGGGAAGAAGCCTCCCTATATAATCCCATAGATTAAGTAACGGTGACTTACTTTGATGTGCATGATCAACTTGTTTACACCCCTGAAAAAGGAATTAAATAGAAAGAAAGAAAGGGTATCAATCTGATGAGGATGATTAATTCCATTCTATTAAATGATGTGTACCAGTTGATTTTAGATAAATTGAATAGACTCCAAGAAAATAGGGAGGATATACCTCTTATTGGCAATTAGTAAGCCATTCTCCTTCCCAATATCAAAACTTGGGCTGAACACCTGTTAATTTCACCCCGGCTCCACTTCAAACGGAATCGCAACCTTCTCCCAAACCACCATGATGGTATTGTTAATGATCTTGAAATCCATTGATTCGATTGGCAATTCAGACACAGAAGGTTTAACAATAACCCTTAGGACATCTTTACCACTGTCATAATCATACGCACCCCATTGATCATACGTACTATTGAAAATGATTTCACAACTCCCTTCATTACTCAAGGTAAAAAAGCCATATTTTCCTGCTGGAAGTAGCTTTCCTTCCACTTTTAAATCTTTGGAGATCTCAAAAGTAGTTGCTTCATTGGCCCCGGTACGCCATACTTTTCCAAATGGAATCAAACCATTCAAGATCTGTCGTCCCTTAGCGAATGGACTACCGTAGTTGATCATAATGTTTACACCATCTATCATCCCTTTCATCTCCTTGCGAGGGCTGGCGAGATCAGGATTGAGTACATTGATGACATAGCCATTTGTTTCGGTTGTTGCTGGAGGTGTTACTGTTTCCGTTTTACCTTCTGAAGTAGAAGCTGAAGTTATCGTTTTAGGGCTACAAGCGATGACAAAAATTATTAAGCCAGCAATCAAAGTAAATAGAACTTTTTTCATAATTGTTTTTTGAATATGATTTTAATAAGGTTAAATTCCTCTTTATTCCTTTAACTGAAGCTCTTTTACCACCTCCGGGTGTTCTTTCAAAAACAAATTAAAACGATCACGGCTAGCTACGAAAGTTATCTTTTTTCCAAAGGAACCCGTTTCTTTGAGATAGATATGTACCGTCCGGAAAACAAGATAATCTTTCTCAACGATTTTTTCAATCTGGTGAAAAGGATACCGGACATTTTTAAAATAATTGGTCACATAGAAAAAGTGCTCATCCATCTCCACCCGTTTGATACGCATAAGAAACCAGTAGAGCAGGAATGCGCCGAATAAGAAAAATAGGGTGATAATGATTCTGAATTTCCCGATAGATAATCCGGCCACTACATTGATGTCCCCAATAAGCCAGAAAGCCGCGGTCATCGCTCCAAAAAACACGAGCCAGACGATCGGGAACGCATATTTTAAAAATAAAGTAAGAGAAGAAGAGACATGCTGCATAGATCAGGTTGTTGCGTAATTAGGCGGTCATTTGTCAAGTGGTTAAATTTTTTTGATCGCCTCACTACTGAGTACACTTTAGAAAATTAAGGTTTTAAACACATAGAAACATAGCTGTATAAAAAATTGATACTCAATTTTTTATACCACTTACTATGTGATCTATGTACCTATGTGTTTTTATAAAAAAAAATACTTTTTTGCGGCTTCAATTATTCTACTTGTTGTCAGAAAGGCCTTGATTTTACCTTATGCCAAACTAAGTCGACCTCTCACCCCTGGTTTATTATTTTTCTTCTTTCGCTTCCTTTTCTTCCTTTTCCTCTTGGGCTTCCTGCTTGGCAACTACTCTTTTTGAAATAACGATACTGATTTCGTAAAGAATATAGAGTGGTATACCAACCAAAAATTGAGTAATGACATCAGGAGGGGTAATTACAGCGGCTAATATTATAATGATGACAAAAGCATGCTTCCGGTAACTCTTCAAAAAGGAAGGGGTAACCAAACCGATTTTTGTTAAAAAATAAACCACCACAGGAAGCTCAAATACTATTCCTACGGGCAGGGTAAACATAGTCATGTAATCAACATAGGATGCTAAAGAAGGGGTGCTGATCGCTCCCAGGTCATATCCGACTAAGAAGGTAATGGCAAAAGGAGAAATGATGAAATATCCAAAGCATACTCCGGTTATAAATAGAAAAGAGCAAACAAATACTACTCCTCTGGCAGCTTTTTTCTCATCGGGGTACAATCCCGGCTTTATAAATCGCCAGAATTCCCAAAAGATATAAGGGAAACCGAATACAATGCCGATCA
>JBLHJZ010000373.1:0-5354 GCA_047619515.1 Saprospiraceae bacterium
TCTTCGGTGATAAACACAAAAGGAGCCCCTTTGTAATAATTGTTGTAGAGGTCTTTTATGACTTCTAATGGTTGATCAATATCGGTGTAGATACTGGCAAATATACCTCTGGCAAAATTTCCTCTGACGGGGATGAAATTCAATTCCTGGTCAAAGCCTGGCTGTAAAAATTCAAGGCTCTGCGCTATCTCTTCCAGGTGTTGGTGTCTGAATGCTTTATACACGGAAACGTTATTATTTCGCCAACTGAAATGGGTAGTAGTACCTGGAGATTTTCCCGCACCTGTTGATCCGGTGATGGCATGGATGTGAATGTCCTTATTCAAAAGCTGCTGTGCCGCCAGAGGTAAGAGTGCTAACTGGATAGCGGTAGCAAAACAACCACAATTTGCGATTTTACTGCTTTGTTGAATGAGCGATTTATTCATTTCCGGTAAGCCATAAATAAATTGGTGATCTTCGTTTTTAATCCTAAAATCGCTACTCAGATCAATGATCTTTATGGAATCATCAATATGGTGTGCTTCCAAAAAAGGAGCAGAGGCTTCATGTGGTAAGCATAGGAAAATTACATCGGCTTTTTGATTCCAGTCTTTAGTGAAATGCAGGTCGATTTCGCCCACTAAATCCGTATGAACATTAGAGACGGCTTTGCCGGCAAAGCTGTTGCTGTAAATGAAACTGATTTCGACTTTGGGATGATGGAGGAGGATTCTTAGGAGTTCTCCTGCGGTATATCCTGTGCCTCCTATGATGCCTGCTTTGATCATTGTTTTGTTTGTTATTTTTTTAAAGTTAGCTATGGAAAGTTAGCAGGCAACTTGAAGTTGCCAGCTAACCTGCGGCAACTTGATTTAGCTGCTAACTACTAAATTATTATTTTGAGTAGCATGATAAATCTTCGAAGAAGTGGCCATGACTTTAGTAAAGCCCTTGACATCTTCACCCGTCCAGGCTTTATTCATTTCTCCATAATCTCCGAAGGTAGAATTCATAAGGTCAAAAGGGGATTCGATACCTAGCAATTGAAATTGGTAAGGGCTGAGTTTTACTTGTACTGTTCCAGTGACGGTAGTCTGGGTATCTTCCAAAAATGTTTCAATATTTCGCATCACAGGATCGAGGTACTGGCCTTCGTGGAGTAGCATGCCGTACCAGTTGCCGAGTTGTTCTTTCCAATACATTTGCCATTTGCCCAGAGTGTGTTTCTCCAATAATTGATGCGCTTTGATAATGATCAGTGCTGCAGCAGCTTCGAAGCCGACTCTGCCTTTGATACCGATGATGGTATCTCCGACATGAGTATCTCTGCCAATGGCAAATTGACTGGCTATATTATTTAGTGTTTTGATGACATCCACAGAGGTGTCAAATTGCTGATCGTCAATACCGATAATTTCTCCTTTTGAAAAATGTAATGCCAGGGTCTGTGTACCTTGCTTTTGTAATTGGCTTGGGAAGGCCTCTTCCGGTAAAGGTAAATGAGAAGTCAGGGTTTCAGTTCCGCCTACGCTGGTACCCCAAAGCCCCTGATTGATAGAATACTTTGCCTTTTCCCAGGAATAGTCGACCCCGTTTTTCAACAAGAAATCGATTTCATCTTGTCGGCTTAGTTGGAGATCTCTGATGGGGGTAATAACTTCCATCTCTTCGCCGAGGATATTGAAAATAAGGTCAAATCTAACCTGGTCATTGCCTGCACCGGTGCTTCCATGAGCGATGGCGGTGGCTCCAATCATTTTCGCATATTCTAATACTTTCAAAGCCTGAAAAACCCGCTCTGAACTTACGGATAGGGGATAGGTTCCGTTTTTTAAAATATTACCAAAAACTAAGAAACGAATACATTTTTCATAATATTCCTGTTCGATGTTTATGGCCTGGAAAGATTTGGCGCCAAGGCTATAAGCTTGTTTTTCTATTTTTGAAATTTCGGCTATTGAAAAGCCCCCGGTGTTGACCGTGAAAGCATGTACTTCAAGTCCTTTTTCCTGGGTAAGGTATTTTATACAAAAAGAAGTGTCAAGCCCTCCGGAGTATGCCAGGACGATTTTGTTATTTTGACCCGATAGTTGACTGGGATTTGTATTTTGTTTCAACATGATTAATATTTTAAATGTATTGCAGGTAATTCACTTCTTCAATGGGAAGATTGAGGGAATAATTTCCTGAGTTATCCAATAAAGTATCTGTGTTTGCTAAAAGTAGCATGGCTGTGCAGAAGCACATTCTGTGATTTTTCTTTTGGAGTGTTTTATAGTTGGGGCAGCTTTTACAACCTTCCCAAAACTGTGGATTCTTCGGTAATTCGGAATAAGTGACCGCTTGATAACCAAGGGCTGAATTCATTTTCATGACGGCAAAAGTGGTTGTCAAACTGAATAACTTTGCATTGGGATATTTCGTAGTGGCTAAAGCCATCGCCATCGTTTTTATCTTTGTGGCTAAACCATTAGTCCGAAACTTGGCTACGACGATCAAACCGGTATTGACTACAAAGGATTCATTATCCCAGGCTTCGATATAAGAAAAACCTGCGAGTTCCCCATCCTGTAAGGCAATGATTCCGTGGCCGGTTTTTATTTTTTCAACGATGGAAGCGACTTGTCTTTTCCCTCGTCCGATTCCGCGTTCCCGTGCTGATTCTTCTATGAGCTGACAAATAGCTTTAGCATAAGGAATGTGCGCAAATGATGTAATTTCTATTTTGAGTTTCACTGGAATGATATTGAGTAATGAGATAACTTTTAAAAAAGGTATCAGATTAAGACTAACATTTTTTGAATGAAATACAGGTGGAAAGAAAAATCCACCACAAAGGTGTTATATGTTATTATTTCCCCCTTAGGGGCGACGGAAAGTACGACGACATGGGCGACAAACAGGAGATGCTTGTGGCGCAAGGATTAAAAAATTATATGTCGTTGTCGTTGTCATTATGTGACAAATGTAAATGGCATTTGAATGGAAAGCAAAGAAAAGGGTTATTTTATTTTAATTTAATTGAATTGGTATTAAGTATTCAGATTTTGTGTGTTGGATAATACATAAATTCAATGTTTTATTCTTTGTTATAGCTTTTTAAAAGAATAAAATTTGTAAAAGAATAAGGCGCCTTTTATTACGGATAAAAATCAATCTTGCGCTTTTCTTTTTTAACAGCTACGCTCCGTCTCCAATAAATTGACTTCGTTTTTGTAATTCCCCGATAAAATCGGGGTTTCGTTTTACTTAGGACAGCGTAAAGTAAGTGAGGGTCGATTTTAATGTAGCCAGCAGGTTTATTTGCCTGGCTGGTTAAGGATTGTGTAAAAGAAGATTCTCTTCTCAACTGGGCAAATAATCTCTCTAATTCATCGGGACATGATTTACCCGTTACTAAAAATAGCCAGAATTTAATTTACGTTACACTTAATATTATTCGTGCTTTTCATTTTTCTTTAAAAACTTCTCTCGGATAATATCTCCAATATGCTTATTACTCAACTTACTTTCCAGCCAGGAAATAATATCAAGATACAGAAAAGAACGTTTCTCGTAAGGATGACTCGAGAGTATCTCCAATTTATTTTTTAGGTTTAAAAATGCTTTTCGCAACTCGGCTTTGTCGAGATATAGTGCTTTTCGGAGAAATTTCAAGACCTCTGTCTGTACCATATTCAGATCTTCCATTTTTGCTAAAAAGCGATAGACGGACTTAATGATATATTCGAGTAAATCAATGTTGCCCAATTCATAATGACAGATAAGATGAAGAATCCGGGCAAAGCATTGGATATCTTCCCGTAAAGCCCCCGCTTTAAAATTGATAATCTTATTTAAATAATCTAATGCCTTATCATTTTGGTTTGCACCAAAGTACATACAAGCAATTTTATAATAAAAAACCATCACCCGATGTTGATCCAAATGGTACTTAAAATTTTCAAGTCCAGTTTCAATTTCAGGAATAAGTCGGACACCTTCCTTAAAAGTCCCTTCGATAAAATGCCCGTTGATCTGTGCAGTTTGTAAGTATTGAAAACACAATAATTTTCCGTTGGTGTTGAGTTCTTCGTGCAGGACTTTCGTTACCTGTCCAAACGATTCCAGACTCTTCTTGAATTTTGGATGATCGCCAATATAAAATAAAGTGGCCAACAGGTTATTATATCCTTTCAGATAAGTGGAAGGATCAGAACGGATCATCTGTGGGTTTTTTTCAAATAAGCCTACCCCGCGACGAGCATTGGAATAGCATTTTAAAAAATCCTGAAGGATATAATTATACCAGACATGACTTTGGTAGAAATATACTTTTTCATAAAAAGTAAGCTTGTTGATATCTACAACAGGAAGATTGGATTTAAAAAACTCACTGACGATGTAGGCATCTTTTTGGTTTCGGGTGTGTCCGGTTTTAATATAAAGCCCGTACAGTCTGAGCGAAAGATTAGATAATTTACCAGTCGTTTGTATAATCCTGATTCGCTTTTCTGATTCTTCACTTAGATTGTCCGCACGGGTTTCCATGCTGCGGGTGATATAACCGGATTCGATATATTTTTCGAACTCAATAATCTCTAAATGAAGGCTGTCCTGCTGGTATTCATAAGCGATAGACTTGATGCGATCCAACAATTTAAGGCTTTGAAGGTACAAGCCTTTATTATAGAGAATCTTTGCAAAATCCAATTGTTCCCGGATTTCAATATCTATGTTTCGCTGAATATGTATGAGCCGCAGACTTATTAATAGTTGCCGGTATAAATGGCGCTTGAGATTGGACACCTGCGCCTTCTTTATGGATGGAATTTTGATGCAAATTTGATCTTCGTCATACTCGGATTGCTTTTCCAATACGTCGAAAAGCTGGATAAACTTTGCATTTTCCTTTCCACCAATTCGGTTGACGTACAATTTGAAATTGCGTTTCTCCGATTTTGTCAGGGTTTTGATCAAATTGAATAAGTGATCAGTCTGTATAGGCATTGTAAAGTAAAACCTTTTAATGTATTGAAAATCAGTTATTTATAGTATCAAATACTCGATTTGACATTGTAATAAAGGGAATTATTGATTCAAATAAAAAGGGATTGGGTTGTAAATTTGAAAGTCTATAATTGAGCCCTTAAAGGTCAAATATAATAGACTTTATTTAACCAAGTATAATTTAAACCAATAATGATTACGGAGGTACCAAAGACACTTTTTGAAAAGATATGGCAGAAGCATGTAGTAAACGCCAAAACGGACTATCCTGATGTACTTTATATAGATCGTCATTTTATCCACGAAGTCACTTCCCCTCAGGCATTTGACGGTTTACGAAAAAGAGGAATTAGCGTCGCAAGACCAAAACAGACCATCGCCAC
>JBLHJZ010000374.1:0-5313 GCA_047619515.1 Saprospiraceae bacterium
TTCGATATTTCTATCCTTGAATTAGGAGAAGGCGTTTTTGAGGTAAAATCTACCAATGGAGATACGCACCTGGGTGGTGATGACTTTGACCATGTGATTATTGATCACCTGGCGGAGACTTTTAAATCTCAGGAAAACATAGATCTTCGTAAAGATCCGATGGCACTACAAAGATTAAAAGATGCTGCTGAAAAAGCTAAAGTCGAATTGTCTGCTTCTACAGAAACAGAAATCAATCTGCCTTATGTAACTGCAGTTGATGGTGTGCCTAAACACCTGGTGTTGAAATTGACCAGGGCAAAATTTGAACAATTAGCGGATGATTTGGTCAACCGTACTTTAAAGCCTTGTGAACTGGCACTGAAAGATGCCGGCTTATCCAAGAGTGATATTGATGAGATTATCCTTGTAGGTGGTTCGACTCGTATTCCAAGAATTCAGCAAGCGGTTGAAGACTTTTTTGGTCAGAAACCCAATAAAGGTGTGAATCCTGATGAGGTGGTTGCTGTCGGTGCTGCTATTCAGGGAGGGGTGTTGAGTGGTGATGTAAAAGATGTATTATTGCTGGATGTTACGCCACTTTCCATGGGTATCGAAACAATGGGTGGTGTGTACGATGTAGTCATCGAATCGAATTCTACAATACCTACAAAAAAATCAAAAGTATATTCTACTGCAGCTGACAACCAGCCTTCTGTAGAAATTCACATCCTTCAGGGCGAACGTGCGATGGCCTCAGATAATAGAGCAGTAGGTCGGTTTATCCTTGATGGTATTCCTCCTGCACCACGTGGTGTGCCTCAGATTGAAGTGTCCTTTGATATGGATGCCAATGGTATCCTGAGTGTTTCTGCAAAAGATAAAGGTACTGGCAAAGAGCAGAACATCAGAATTGAAGCTTCCACCGGATTATCAAAAGAAGAGATCGCTAAAATGAAAGCAGATGCTGAAGCAAATGCCGATACGGATAAAATAGCTCGGGATAAAGCGGAAAAGATCAATACTGCGGACTCGCTGATTTTTCAAACTGAAAAGCAGTTGAAAGAATATGGGGAGAAGATTCCGGAGGATAAAAAAGCAACGATTGAATCTGCTTTGACAGTATTGAAAGATGCTCATAAATCTTTGGATATTGAAGCCATTGATGCGGCTGTTCAAACGATGAATGACGCATGGCAGGCTGCCAGTCAGGATATGTATCAAGCGACCCAGGATGGTGCCGCTGAGCCAACTGCCGCAGCTGATGATGATACCGGAGCCAAAGAAGGAGCCACTGAAGATGTGACTGACGTCGAATTCGAAGAAGTAGACGATAAAAAATAATTCGTTCCCCCGCCTGATTTAGATATGGCAGGAATCAATTTTAAAGCGACAAAAAAGGCTTTCTCTTAGGAGGAGGCCTTTTTGTTTTGAGAGCGGACCTTTGACAAATGACTTTTTTATCGCTAAATTTTACGCTTCAAAGCTGAATTACCTTGAATTCTAAGTAAATTTCGCGATGATTCAGGCGAATCACGGGTTAAATCCAGTGGGTTTCTGATATTGAGCTCCTAGTCCATGCGTCAAGGCAGGCCTAACGGCACTCAGCGCTGATTTATTTATCGGGGCTAACCAAGATTAAAGTCCCGATGGAGCAAAAAAGTGCCTTTAGATACTTTTTTTTGGTGAACCAGGGCTAACAATTACGAGGGAGAGTGCCGTCAGGTACTCCATATGTTTCTTTTACTTCGGATTTGAACTAGCGATTCGCATGACTCATGTTAAGTAGTGTTAAGATAATTTTGTAATACATCACAAAAGAAATAAATTGCCTACGCATAAACGACGGTAAAACAAAATGAAAAGAATAATAATTTTTATAATCGAAGCGATCCTGTTAATGGCTATACTTTATGTCAAAAAAAATAATATTGAAGTTGCGGCCGATGTCCGAGTAAATCATGTTATAAATTCGATATGTGACTTCCTGTTATTATTTATTGTCATTGACTTCATTTCTATTATCGTCAAATATACATACTCAAAAAGAAAGAAACAAAGTATAAACAAAAAGGATAATTTTCATTTTGGCGTTGATAATATTTCAAAACTGCTGGTTGGTATTACCTTGATTGTAACCCTGTTTGGTGCTTTTGGAATAGATTATAAATCTTTATTGACTTCGATTAGTATAGTTGCAGCAGCTATTGCTATCATCTCAAAAGAGTATGTCAATGATTTTATGGTCGGACTCTATTTTAGCTTTTCTGAAGATTTTGAAATAGGGGATTACGTAAAAGTAGAGTTGCAGAGAGGGAAAATTATAGAAATCGGGATGCTGAAAATAAAAATACTGAATGACGATGATGATGTAGTCATTATTCCGAACTCAAAAGTTTATATAGGTGAAATTGTCAATTATACCAAACGGGATTTTCGCTTGATGAGTATTGATTTTCAATTAGATATTAAGTCTATAGAAAATGTGGAATTATTGGAAAGAGATTTAATCTTTTCTTTGAGAAGTTTCTCAGAGGATATAGAAGAGAGTTCTTATAATCTGAAAATAGTAGAAATGAAGAAAGATTACCTGGATTTGAAATTTCAATATTCCATTAAAGAATTAGACCGGGAGATGCAGAGAAGCATAAGGAAAAAAACCGTCAGAACAGTGTTTAATTATATCTCAAGCAAAGGCTATGGGGCTAATTGATCCCTTTTAAAACAAATAACCATTGGTTGATATATCCGTTTACACTTAAAGTCCTTTTCTCGACTCGCAGGCTAATTCCATTGATACATTGTATCAAGCCAGCGCCAATGCTTGAAAGGACAATTATTCCAAAGTCTTCATTCATAATTCCTAATATGCCTAAACCAAAAAACGAAAACTGGCTTTCTGTACATCTCTTTTATAACGAGCCCTGGGAGACTTTCCTTGTCGAAGCCGTAGCGCCTTATGTCGAAACAGTCCTGAAAACGGGGATTGCACAATCCTATTTCTTTGTTCGATATTGGAAGCGAGGGCCACATATTCGTTTGCGTTTTAAAGGAGAACCCAAAGCACTGGAGGAGGTGTTAAAGCCCAACCTGTTGGAACACTTCAATTCCTATTTTGAGGATAATCCGTCTATTCGGACAGAGCCGGAATACCCCGAAGATCTCCCGCTGTCGCAAAGGTGGTTACCGAACAACAGTATCCAGGTTAAAACATACCTCCGTGAATATGGCCGTTATGGCGGGAGCAGCGGAATGATTTTGTCAGAGGAACAATTTCAACTTTCATCTGCTACCGTATTAGATTATTTTAGTACACAGGAGGATGCTCATGCTTACCATGAAATCCTGGGAGCCGCGATTCGCTTACATATAAGTTTTGTATACAGTATCGGATTGTCCGTTTCTGAAGCAGTTACTTTTTTTGAGCTGATTTTTGAAAACTGGCTTCCTGCTGCTTTCGAAATATTTGAAAATAATACGCCTGAAGAGGTGATAAGAGAGAAACTGAAAGAGACAATGGCCCTCTTTTACGAATCTTTTGAAGAACAAACAGAGGATTTGATTCCATTTCATCAAAATCTTTGGGATGATCTGAAATCCGGAGATAGTTTTGAATCTGATGCTTTAAATAACTGGATCCAAGAAAATCAACGCTTAAGTTTAGAGCTTAGTCAAGCTGCGGAGACTGGGGAATTATCTCCCCGAACAGATCCGTATATCCTGTCAGAAGCGTTTTTTCAAAAAGTACCTGAAAAGAATCAATTGCTTTGGCATATCTTCGCCGATTATGTCCACATGACAAATAACCGCTTAGGGATATTGAATCAGGATGAAGCTTATTTGGCTTATTTAATGATGAAAAGCCTAAATTTGATTGAGGAATGATTTGAATGCGTGATCTATTTGCGGCTTTTAGCTTTTAGCCGTTGGCTTCCCTTTATCGCGTCCTAAAATGTGCATGAGGAAACCAACTACTAAAAGCCAAGAGCTAATTTTTGGAATCAGCATACCTTTGGCCATCTTTTTTTACCAAATGATTTTCGATGGTTTTGTCCAGCCTTCTGAGATGGGGGATACGGCATGGCAGGTAGTTGTATTCTTAGGAGCTGCTACCGCGATAGGCTTTTTTATGGCATTGCTACTTGATAAATTATTGGAAAAGAAATAAACGGCATAAACCTTATTTTTACTGACTCCTTAGTCTCCTATTTTCACTACTTTGCACCCAATTTCAGCAAATAATATGAGTAAACCCGATTCTTCTGATTTGAAATACGTTTCCACCAATCTTATCCCTGCAAGTGAAAGTAAAAGCCTGATCTGGTGGATTGTTTATATCTGTTTCGCTTACCATTATAAAGTCATTGCCTGTGGCTTTTTTGGAAAAATACTAGGCTATAATTGGTTTTGTCATACGATGGTCCATGGCGTGACCCTTAACCATTGGTTTGAGCAACTGATCTATGCGCCGATTCTATGGTATGCTCTTTATCGCATTATTGTGATCATATTTGGCCCTGAAAAAAGAGAAGTACTTAGCCCAAAAATCCGACGACAGAAAACCATTGCTTTCTTTTTGTTGGCCATGTATATTTATGGCATTGGCATCCATTTTACCAATACCATTGAGATATATTCCAGAACACAGCTTGGGATTACCTCTGGCCTTTTATACGATCAAGTGTATTGGGTGGACGAACAGCTGAGTCACTGGATTCAATTCTTTTTCTTTTTTACCCTTTTTTCCTGGATCATTATTTATGATCGGTTGGATCGGGTACATGCAGGCTATATCGCCGTTTTTACCGGGCTGCTACATGGGCTCGAACGAGCTATTGGCGTTATCGAGGGCGATAGTCCTTATATTGCAATAGTGTTGGGTGGCGTGATCCTGATTGCCTGTTTCATCCGGTGGCAGCGACATGGGCGCGATTTCCCCCGGGTATGGCAAGACTTCTTTTTTCGGCATGGCCTGTCCTTTGGCTTGAGTATGCCGATTGCGCTGTATTTTTATCAATTCGCTTTTGATGGCTTCGTCCAGCCTTCTTCAATGGGAGACCGGGCCTGGTTAGTCATTTTATTTGTTGCCGTTGTGACTGCTATCGGATTTTGTTTGGCAGTATTTCTTGACAAGCTTTTGATAAAAAAAGTAAAAAAGTGAAGCCGCTAAGCCCTCTTCGTTAGGTATGGGCTGTGCCTACGACTTCCCGCTCACCACTCTTTCCAAGTCTGTAAAAATAATTTACGACAATTGACGTAGATGATTTGCTTTTCTAAAAGAAATCACATAAATTTGCTTACGACAATTGACGTAACCTAATTCCTAATTCCTAA
>JBLHJZ010000375.1:0-5311 GCA_047619515.1 Saprospiraceae bacterium
CAATTTGAGGAGAACAAAGGAACCATTTTATTGCAGAACCGACCGAATCCATTTAAGGAGGAGACCTTGATTAGCTTTAATTTACCGGAAGCGACCTTTGCTACATTGACGATCTACGATGTGAATGGCCGCTCACTCAAAGTGATTGAAGGTAATTATAATGAAGGTTATAATGAGGTTTCCGTTCAGGCAAGCGAACTTAGCGCAAGCGGAGTGATGATTTATCAATTGAAGACTGGTGATGTCACTATCACTAAGACGATGTTGATGATTGATTAAGCCCGGTTAAAAAATTACTTTCTGAAAGGAAAGGAATATATACCGAGACAATTTCGTCGTCGGCATAAAAATGAGGGAAGGCCACTGCTTCGGTAGTGGCCTTTTTTTATTGGTGGTTCGACTGATGTAATAGCTTAGAGTATGTTGGGATTTTAGCATTCGGCCTGCAAACGTCCTTTTTTCGCTTACACTTCAGCTCAAAAATCCTCATTATGCTATGGCATAACTCCGGTTTTTGAACTTCGTCTAATCAAAAAAATGCCAGTTTTCGCCTCGAAGCCCAAACTCCCAACATACTTTTATGAAAATGAAGACAAGGTTAGCATTAATGGTTTTTGCGATAGCAAAAACATAATTCGTGTAATTTGTGATAATTCGCGTCTTTTTGACACGAATTATCACAAATTACACGAATTTCTATGAATCCGCTGAAAGCGGATTCTCAATAGTCGGATACTGAATAGTTACGATAATATTTGACCACATTTTTATAACTGTATACTTCCTCAATAAATAGAAAAGAATTGCAAATCAACATATTATAAAAATGAAATAAAAATATAAAAAAAATCTACTAACTTTAAATACCCCTTATGCGGTATGCTATGCTCCTTTTTATTATCTAAATTTGTAATACGAAAAAGGTTTAGTCGCATAAACCTTGGTCGATTTTGCTGTGACACTTTATTACCATTAGTAAATTACCAAAACGCATAGCAAAAGACCCAAAACCGTTCATTACCTCTTAGCGCTTGTTTATCTTGCGCTAAGGGTATTGTACATTAGAGCATGTTGGGGATTTAGCATTCGGCCTACAAACGCCACTTTTCCACTTATACTTCATCCCAAAAATCCTCATTATGCTATGGCATAACTCCGGTTTTTAGGCCTCGTCTAAGCAAAAAATTGTCAGTTTTCGACTCGAAGCCCAATTCCCCAACTTGCTCTTACATAACCGGGTCCCATGAACTACTCAAAAACTGAACATTTCGCATGGCGAAAGAAAATGGCTATTGGCATTTTTTTATCGTTCCTATGCTGCATTCCTTTTACGCTGAAAGCGGCACACTCCTCAATATTTATTGACCTCCTTGTTTTGGATACCTGCCCGACGATTGGGGAGATATCTGACCTTCAGGAAGTTTGCCTGAATGAATCTTTCGAGCTCACTGTCTCCGGCTTATCGCTTTTCGATAGTCTGGAAAACGGAGAGACCGACTTTGGAATTGAGTTGGTGTATTTCAATTCGACACCTGCTGATCCCTATGCAGGAGGGAATTCCTTAGGTATTATTCCTTTTGAAAATTTTGATAATGACTCCACTGCTACACTCGCAGGTCTTGTTTTTAATAATGGGGGAGCTTTTGAAATATATGCTATTCTAAATCCAACACCTTCAGACATCGGATGTCGTCCCTTTGTATTTGATACCCTGATCGTCAATTATTTGCCTACTGCTTTGGCAAATATTACGGATCCTTTTTGTCCGGGAGATACGACTGGTGCGATTGATCTGATCGTCGGAGGGAATGCTCCGTTTACGTTTGAGTGGTTTTCAAATGATGGAACCGGGCTTGAGGTGGGAGAGGAGGATCAAGCCAATCTCTCCGGCGGAATATATCAGTTGACGATTACGGACGGTTCTCCTGCAGCCTGTCAACAAGATTATTATTTCTATTTGAATGATGGGGACTTCACACCACCGGATATTGATTGTCCCGGAAATATAACGGAATACCTTGGCAGTGGAGAATGTAATACCATACTAAACTTTGCCATTACTGCCTGGGATGAATGTTCCATTTATACCCAAGAACCCATCATTACCCAAATAGATAGCAGTGGACTCCCCTCCGGAAGTACCTTCCCAATAGGTACGACAATCCTGGAATATCAGGCAGTCGACGGCTCGGGAAATATAGCTACCTGCTCTTTTCAAATCGAAGTGCTCGCCTATCCAAATCCCAGTCAGAGCCTGTCCTGTAATAATGGTTCAGGTGTTGGACTGGACAGTAATTGCACTGCGCTTGTTGACGCCCAGGACATTTTAACAGGCGGCCCTTATGCCTGTTTCGATGATTACCAGGTTGACTTGTTTTATGATGAGGAATTGACAATGCCTATTATTACAAGTCCCCTGATTACTTCCTCTGAAGTGGGCTTGACTATCTTTGCCAAAATTACCGATCCGGTAAATAATAATTACTGTTCCGGTTCTTTGAATGTCCAGGATAACCTTATCCCATCCTTATCTTGCCACTCGCTTGATATACTTTGTACTGATGATTTTCTACCCGGTGCTATCGGAGTTCTTTTTCCGCTCCCGGAAGATGTCACCGTAAATCCAGGGTATGGAAACGGTCCTTTTACCGTCGAAGGTTTTGATCCTTGTGGCCCGGTCACTTTGACCTTTAGTGATGTGGAAGAAGCGGGTGATTGTTTGATGGATAATTATATCAGAAGATTTATCAGAAGCTGGACGGCGGAGGATGTCTCCGGTAATACCAGTACTTGTAATGATACTCTTATAGTGGCTCGTTCTTCCATCAATCAAGTGGTAATGCCGCCCAATAAGGACGATATCAGCGACCCTGCACTATCCTGCTCCGGAAGCTATGAGCTGGATAGTATGGGCAATCCTTCTCCCAATGAGACCGGATGGCCAAGCCTGAATGGCGTAGATTTGATAGACAGTGAACTTTGCGAAATTGTCGCAGCCTATAGCGATAACCTGGTGGAAATTTGTGATGGTACTCATAAAGTGATCCGTACCTGGACAGTCATTAGCTGGTGTCCGGTTACTGAAGTATCTACAGGCATTCAAATTATAACCATCAAAGATGACCAAGGGCCGGAGATGGAATGCCCAGGCAATATAATTATATCGACCAGCCAAAATGATTGTTTTGGATCTGCTATTTTACCGGAACCCATTTTATCGGACTTATGTGCGCAGGCTCCACCTACTTATACCATTGAAGTTACTCAAGGCCTGCTTAGTGGGACGACTTTATATAACCTGCCGCTGGGTGAAACTACTGTCTCATATACGGCGACGGATGCCTGTAGCAATCCCTCTATATGCAGTTTTATGATTACGGTCGAAGATCAGATTGCACCGGTTCCGATTTGTCAAAATTACCAAACAATATCACTGAGCAATGCCGGGACGACGATCGTTCCTGCCAGTGTTTTTGATAATGCTTCCTTTGATAATTGCGGCCCCGTTTCCATCTTAGCCCGCCGATTGGATAATCCGGATTGCCCGGGAAATGATGAAAGTTCTTTTGACACAGAGGTGCCCTTTTATTGCTGTGATGTATTGAGTGATCATGTAATTATAGTATTGCAAGTGACTGATGCTGTTGGCAATATAAATACCTGTGAAGTGGAAGTTTCCATCAATGATAATCTCAACCCGGAGATTATTTGCCCTGCTGATGTGGTATTGGATTGTCTGGAGGATCCCTTTGATTTATCATTGACAGGAGAGGCAAGCGCTATCGATAATTGTGAGGTAACGTTGATTTATATTACCGAAGGAACGCTTAACGATTGTAATGAAGGGATATTATTTAGAATATGGACGGCACAGGATTCCAGTGCTAATGAGGTATCCTGTGTGCAACAAATCGAAGTGATTAATAATAATCCTTTTGGTTTGACAAATATTACCTGGCCACAAGATTATAGCACGAATACTTGTACTGGCGGATTGGAACCAATGGATTTAGCCCCGCCATTCGATATACCGCAATATACGGATGGGCCTTGTGATCTGATTAGTCATCAAAAGGAGGATCTTTATTTACCGGTCAATGATCCGGCATGTATTACTATCCTCCGCACCTGGACCGTATTTAGCTGGTGTATTTACGAACCTAATAATCCCAATACGGGTGGAGTATGGGAACATACCCAGGTGATAGAAGTATGGAATACAGAAGGGCCGATTATTATTAGTGATTGCCCGCCATTGGCTTTCTGTAGCTATGATCCGAATTGTGAATCAGGAGCGGCGCAATTTTCTATTAATGCAATGGATGATTGTACAGATAGCCTGGATTTGAATTATTATTACGACATTGATTTGTATAATAATGGAAACATTGATTTAAGTGGAATTGGTTTTGAAATAGCAGGATTTTTTCCATTGGGGGATCATAAAATAAGCTGGCAGGTAGAAGATGCTTGCGGGAATATTACACCCTGTGATCAATTCTTTTCTATTGATGATTGTCTGGCGCCGATCATTAATTTGCTGAATGGTTTTTCCGTTGAAATAGGGGAGACGGCAACTATAGAAATTCTGGCTATGGCTTGGGATAACCCTTCTTCTCCTCCGACTTATGACAATTGCGGCATTTCGAGCTGGCTGGTTTATTCTCCTTCTCTGGGATCTGGGCAAAGTCTGCCGCCGGTAGAAGCCGATACCAGCTGGATTTTTGATTGTGATCAGCTAGGTATACAGACGGTAGATATTTGGGTGCAGGATATTAATGGGAATTGGGCCTATGTGTCCACTTTTGTGGAAGTGCAGGATAATGATTTTCCACCGGACTGCCCGGTGTCGGCCTATATGATGATCAGCGGATTGATGGAAACGGAAGCTGCGGATCTGATCGAAAATGTCATGATGCAAATAGAAACCAATGCACCTGGAATTCCCGATATGGCTTATAGTAATGTTGAGGGGTATTATGCTTATCCGGAATTAATTCCGGGTGGAGATTATATGATTTTTCCAAGTTTGGATACCGATCCATTGAACGGAGTTTCTACTTTCGACCTGGTAAAAATGAGACAACATATTCTGGAAATTGATTTATTGGATTCTCCGTACCAAAGGATTGCCGCCGATATCAATCACTCCGGGTCAATCACTACACTAGATATTTTGTTGCTTCGAAAGATGATTTTACTGATCGATACTACTTTTCAAAATAATACAAGTTGGCGGTTTGTCGATGCAGATTTTATTTTTCCAAATCCTGAGAATCCCTGGGAGACCCTTTTCCCGGAGTATTATGAA
>JBLHJZ010000376.1:0-5305 GCA_047619515.1 Saprospiraceae bacterium
AGGATTTTGCTTCTTGTAAGGTGGATTTATTTTGAAATTTTATCGTATCCTCCGAGATTATGGATTCATTGATCACAATAATGACTTCAACAGCACAAAAGGAAACTTCGCATTGATAGAGTGCTTTGAGACTGGAAAGTAACTCCCGTTCATTATAACAAGGAATCACTACCACAATACCCAGATTGGCATTTGGTACACTGGTGATTTGAGGTGAAAATAAAGTTCGATTAATCAAATACGGCGTAGGCATTCCCAAAAATAAGAAATCCCAGCTTAACGGCCAGGAATTCTTTTAAAACACTAAATATAGGCAAATATATCTGTGAACTAATTAAATCTTATTTTCTTAATGATGGCTCCCTTGGGCTGGCTTTTCCATGATAAAATATTTCTATTTTTTAAACCGATATATAATCCATACATTCACAAAACCTAGCACCAAGGCCTTATTGTCCTGATCCTAAATACAATCTATTTTCAAGATCGAGCGTATCAAAGGGAGAATAAAAAGGTAAATGATATCTACATAATGAGGTAAGTCAATAACTAAGCCATAGCAAGAATTTATAATTTGTTAATTTGCAACAAAAACAATATGCCTGACTATGAGACGCTTCTGATCGAAATGCAATACTTCCCACCCGTTCAACTTTTCCGGGAGGCCGTAAAGCATAATATTTTAGCTATTGAAGCGAAAGAGCATTATCAAAAAAATGGTTACCGCAATCGCTGTATCATCGTCGGCGCTAATGATATTCAAATGCTTACCGTGCCACTGGTCAAAGGCAAAAATGAACAACAACCGATAATAGACACGGCGATTGCCAATGATACAAAATGGCAAAAAGTGCATTGGCAGGCTATACAAACTGCCTATGGAAAATCTCCATTTTTTGAATATTATGCCCCGGAGCTAAAGCCTCTTTTTGAAAAGGAATGGACTTACCTATTTGATCTGAATTATGAGATTATCCAAATACTCAAAGAATTATTGCAGCTACCCTTTATCATTGAAAAAACAAGCACCTATTCCAAAAAAACCGACGCTTCTGTTTTGGATTTAAGAAATCAAATGGCGCCTAAAAATAGATTGCAACAAGAAAGCCCTTTAAAGCCTTATCCTCAGGTTTTTGAATCAAAAAATGGTTTTTTACCCAATTTGAGTATCTTAGATTTGTTGTTTTGTATCGGTCCGGAGAGTTTTTATTATTTGGAGGAATAATTCGGTATAATGTTATCTGGTAACTTGAAGCTACCTGATAACTTTGGGTAACAGCAAATATCATCAAAACAATGACTTTCGACAACAAAATGCGTCAAAATCAACAAACCACTGGAATGATGGGAATATTAAATGAAGACCTGCAAATATTCAAGAGCCAAATTGAACAAATCGTCAAAGAATTACACGATTTGACTATTCAGATATCTCATGAAGAACTATCTCAAACTATCAGCGATCTGCGAAACCGCATCCAGGAGCCGTTTATGTTTGTGATAGTTGGCGAAGTAAAAGCTGGTAAAAGTAGTTTCATCAATGCCTTATTGGATACCGGAAGGGAAATCTGTAAAGTAGCCCCCTCCCCCATGACCGATACGATCCAGCAGATTGTATACGGTACCAGCGAATCAGAAACCATTATTAATCCCTATTTAAAGCGCATCCACCAGCCGATTGAAATACTCAAAGAAATAGCGATTGTCGACACACCGGGTACGAATACGATTATCGAACATCACCAGGAAATTACCGAACGATTTATTCCGGCTTCCGACTTAATTGTCTTTGTTTTTGAAGCTAAAAACCCTTACCGGCAATCTGCCTGGGCGTTTTTCAAATTCATCAAAGAGGACTGGCAAAAGAAAATCATTTTTGTTTTACAACAAAAGGATCTGATGAATGAGGCAGACCTCCAGGAGAATATTGGTGGTGTACAAAAGTATGCGGTGGAAAACGGCATTCAAAACCCAATCATCTTTGCGGTATCTGCTAAGCAGGAACTGGACGGGCAGAAAGAAATTAGCGGTTTTTCAAAGATCAGAGCTTATATCCAGGATAATATCACCGGCGGTCAGGCTCCTTATTTGAAATTACAAAATAATATAGAAATCTCCCAGAATATTAATGTGAGGATCGAGAAAGGGCTAAAAGATCGGGATAGACAATATGAAGCGGACATCCTGTTCAGGGATGATATCCGGGAAACATTGGATAGCCAGGAGATTAAATCTAAAAAACAGGTCACGGTACTGGTAGAAAACCTATTGGCTGCTTATGATAAAATCACCTTGAAGTATCACCAGGATTTGGCTGGCGGCCTTAGTTTTTTCTCTTTGATGAAACGCTCCATTGCCGCTATTTTCTCTAAAGAATCTTCTGCCAAAGAATGGCTCAATGCACTGGCTGACAATCTTGAAAAAGACCTCAATCTCGAACTAAAAAACCGCCTCAATGATGGCGTGGTAACGATAGCAGAGGCCATTCAGCAAATGGCAAAGATCATTGATCTGAAAATTAAAGGCTCTAAAACGATCCTCAAAAACGACCACGAAATATTTAGTGATATCGCTGAAAAACGAGCCAACGTATTGCAGGAACTACAAGCCGCTTTTGCCCAGTTTATGAAAAAATCGGAAAGTTTTGCAGATGAAGGTATATTAGGTGACAAAAGTAGCCTCGCTCCTAATCTCGCAACAGGCAGCGGTGTAGCAGCCATTGGTGTTATTATTATGGCATTGACCAACGGAGCCATTTTTGATATCACGGGAGGTATTCTGACCACAATTGGAGTCCTCTTTGCGGGAGTTTCTGTGGGGCTGAAAAGAAGAAAAGTAATCAACGGCTTCCAGGAGGAAATTTCCAGAGGACGAATCCAGATGGAAAACGAGGTAAGCCAAAAGCTGAATGCTTATATCCACCATATTAAAAATAAGATCGATGGCAATTTTGATCAATTCGACCAATTGCTCGAAAAGGAACAAATACAAGTACAGAAACTCAATGAAACCCACTCATCTATCAGCGAAAGACTGTCAAAACTCGAAAACGAGCTTTCCAAAACCAAGAAAGCTTAAAACCTTAGCAAAAGACAATATAACTCCAAGCTCCTAAAAATCAATCTATTAGGAAAAAGTTCTTAAGTTTCTTTAAAAATATTTTCGCATTTATTACATATTTGTAATTAAGAAGATATTGCAACTAGTATAAATTTATTACTTTGTGTCTAATAACGAAGGAATATATTGCAGACAGCACTTTTAATTGGCTAGGATTAGGTTATTCGCAGCTCTTACAAAATTTAATACCAAAACAAATTACCCCTAATAAATTAGTTTTCAAGCATTTAAATGATGTATAGGTGTATTAAAAAGGCAGTGTATCCTAGCTAATATTTAATAACCCACTTTAGAAAAGAACAAATTTGCGTATGAAACAGGCTTACTACATCAGATTATTATTTGCTATTTTTGTGCTTTGCATATCCTCAAGCTTATTCAGCCAAACCACAATTAAGGGGATTGTAATGGATCCTGCTATAAATGATCCAGTCATTGGTGCTACTATTTTGATAAAAGAAAGCACGACGGGTACAGCCACCGACTGGGATGGCACATTTGAGCTTACCACTGACCTACCTTTCCCTTTCACAGTGGAAGTAGCCTATCTGGGTTATGTTTCTAAAGAAGTCGTCATTGAAGACAATAAACGATTGACTATCAATCTGGAAGAAGAAGCCATTACCATTGATGCTATCGAAATAAAAGCCAGTAGAATTTCAGATAAACAAAGGGAATCGCCACTGACTATAGAAGCACTTGACAATATTGCTATTAAAGAGACCCCTGCTGCAGATTTTTATGATGGTCTGGGAGCACTTAAAGGAGTTGACTTAACTGCCGCAAGCCTTGGCTTCAAGGTTGTCAATACCAGAGGTTTTAATAGTACCAGCCCTGTGCGGTCTCTTCAAATTATTGATGGTGTCGATAACCAGGCACCAGGATTGAATTTTTCATTAGGAAATTTCCTCGGCACCTCAGAGTTAGATATCAATAAAGTCGAGCTAGTCGTCGGAGCAAGTTCTGCTTTTTTTGGCCCCAACGCTTTCAATGGTGTGATCAGCATGGAAACCAAAGATCCTTTCTTTCATCAGGGGCTTTCTGCTATGGTAAAAGTAGGAGAACGAAACATGGTAAAGACTGCCATTAGATGGGCTGATGCTATTAAAAATAAACAAGGAAGTGATTTTATGTCCTACAAATTAAATTTCGAATACCTGAGAGCAGATGACTGGGTGGCCGATAATTATGACCCTGTGGACGGGACAGATTCAGGGGTAGATAATCCTGGAGGATATGATGGCGTGAATTCCTACGGTGATGAGTTCCAAAGAGCTAATGACTTTTCTTCCCTGCCATTGAACGATGCTGTCGGACTTTTAGGCGTGTGGCACCGTACCGGATACGAAGAGTCTGATTTGGTGGACTACGATACCCGTAACTATAAGGCTAATGCAGCCCTACATTTCAGAACTAATCCATCTCTGACCGACCAATCTCCGGAGTTTATCATTGCCACAAGCTTTGGATCAGGAACGACGGTATATCAGGGCGATAACCGTTTTAGCCTAAAAGGCATTACCTTCCTTCAAAATAAACTAGAATTCAGGAAAAAGAATAAATTCTTTATCCGGGCCTACTCAACCCGTACCGGAGCCGGTGACTCTTATGACCCTTATTTTACAGCTTTACAGTTACAGCAGAATTCCAAAGAAAGCCGGGAATGGTCGATCGATTATGCTACCTACTGGCAAGGTCAAATTGTACCTCAAATCATTGAAAGTGATTACCCCAAATTGACAGTTGAGATTGGTCCTAACGGAGAAGTTATCACTTCTTTTGATGCGGCTGCAGCTGAACAATGGCAAATTGACAATAATGGTTTATTGACTACCTGGCATAATGAGTCAGCAGCCTTTGCAGATGGTGGTGCACAAGATGCTTCTTCTACGGCAGTTCCTTTTTTCGAGCCAGGCACTGAACGTTTTGACCAGGAATTTGCCCGAATCACCGGTGCGCTCAGAAATCAGGAAGGAGGCACAAAATTCTATGACAATTCCGCTTTGTACCACGTACATGGAGAATATATCTTTACCCCTACCTGGACGGATAGAATTACTGTCGGTTCGAATGGCAGATTGTATACGCCCGAATCAAAAGGAACAGTGTTTTCAGACAGTACCGCTAATGATGAAATCACTAATTCTGAATTTGGAATATATGGAGGAATTGAAAAAAGTCTTTC
>JBLHJZ010000377.1:0-5291 GCA_047619515.1 Saprospiraceae bacterium
TGACTGTCCAAATCGTTTACAGGCTGAAGCCTTCGGTACTACTGGCAACCTAGATCATTCTGAGAAAAGATATCATTATTGGGAAAGCAATTACCGGACAAAACGGCATCGGGCACATAACGATCGAGATTGGGATCGTGTAAAGCGTTTTTGAGAAAAGTAACGAGATCGCGTTTTTCCAGATCGGAAAGATTGAGTACTTTGAAACCGGGAGAGATTTGAATGGGCGGAACATCCGCATTTTCAGGAGTTGCCTGATTGAAATATTCGACGACATCTTCCAGGGAAGTTTTGCTGGCTCCGTGAAAATAATGCGGCGCATCTCTGAGATTGTATAACTGAGGCACTTTAAATTTGTGTCGGTCTTCTACCCTTCCGGTAAACTCTCCGCGACCCAGATTTTTTACATCATCCCGACTGGTATTGATGGCACCGGTTTTATATAAGTCATCTACGCCGATGGCATAAAAATTATCTCCGTTTAGGGAAGACCCACGATGGCAGGTAGAGCAGTTGGCTTTTCCAAAAAATAAGTTAGCGCCTCTTTTCTCCTGTTCGGACATTGCTGCTTTATCTCCTTTCAACCAACTTTGGAAAGGTGCTTCATTCGTCAATAAGGTTCTCAGATAAGCGGAAATGGCAAAGCTTGCAGATTGAGGAGAATAGCGTTCGTTTTCGGAAACGTCATTAAAACAGGCATCAAAAAGTGGTGTATAACCCAGGTCATCAAGTACCGATTTGTTGATGACCAGGCGATGAAGTTTTAGCCCTTCTATATTTTGGCTTTCCAGGCCTTTGAATCCGAGGTGGTTGACTGCCAGGCCAGATTCTTCCGTCCAGAGCGCTTCGGTGCCTACATTCGAACCGCCTCCGCCAAATCTTCCGTTCCAGGTGGTGTTAGTGACATAAGCGACATTTAATACCGTCAAAGGCCGGACACCCTGTACATCGGGTTCGTCAACTGCATAATTACTATTCATCACCCGACCTTCCCCGTTATCTCCAAAACCGATTCCTCCATCGGCTATCCCCTGTGGCCTACCGGGGCGAAATCCTGCAGAAGGGATATGGCAACTGGAGCAACTATAGGTACCCTCTCCGGCTGCGTGCATAGGAGACAAGGCCAGTCCTGTTTCGTAAAACAAAAATTTTCCTAGTTCAACTTTTTCTGCGGTTATTGGATTATAAGGATCCTGAGGTATCAGGCCATAATTATCGGCGTCGGGTAGTATAAAGTAATCTATTCCCCCTTGTTGATTAAGGAGATTCTCCAACTGATAGTCGTTACCAGAAGTGACATACATTTGATCTTTGTCACAAGAAAAGAATAGTAAAGCCAGTATTGTCAGTAATTGTAAGTCTCGGTACATAGCGTAAGTATTCATGGTATTATAGATAAATCACGACATAAATGATTTAAGCTATAATGCAAAAGTAAATATCTAATCCTTATTTTCAAATAAACGGGGGGTGATTTTTATCATTTAAGTATTCTTGAGGGGAATTACTAGAATCTGAATGGAAAATTTATCTGAAAGAGCAAATCATCTTGCCTAAAACAGTAGTTTTAAGATCTTACAAAAGTAATTAGATTCTTGGGGGTCGGCAATACTATGAATAGGGTATTTTTCAGGAGTGAGGAGTGAGAGGTGAAGGGTGAGGGGTGAAAAGTGAGAAGTGAGGGGCGACGAAGTGGTCAGGTAGCCAGGAGATTACAAAACCATGGAATACTTGGCTTCCTGACCACTTGACCACTTTTTTAACAAATGTCCAAATGTTGGATGTGCACTTAGACTATCCCAAAGTGAAGAATCCGCCCCCCGGTCTGGTTCACAGGGCTCACACTTTTACCAATGACGATACCATCTTCAGGAGCGAAATAATCAAGAATTTTATCGCCAAAGATATCATACTGTGCAGCTATGCGGTCTCCTTTTTTTACCCATTCGGCTACCTGTGGAAAGACGGTGAGTAAACCTCCGCTCTCGGTATAAATCCAATAGGATTTTTTGCAAAGAATGGCTTTATCTTTGGGCACTTCTAATTCTCCTTCAATCATTTTGAGATATATCAATGCATTATGCAAGCCGGTAATCCCAGAACTGATCATTCCTCTTTGGTAGGTATTGGGATTGCCAACTTCCAGCGTGATAGCCGGGATACCTAATGCTTCGGTAGCCCCACGAAGTGTACCGTCCGAAGGAGGATTATTTACAATGATTTGAGCATTTTGTAAGTTAGCAAGCTCTGCAGTGGTATGATCTTCCATATCTGCTCTTATATAATAAGAATTGATCCTGCCCATACTGGCCGTGTGCAGATCGATCAGGTAATCAAACTGAGACACCAGTAAATTAATAAAGCGGTAAGCATACACCTGGCTGACTGTTCCATTTTTTTTTCCCGGCATGATATGATTGAGGTCGGTTCCATCAATAAATCTTCGCCGTTTGCGCATAAAGGCAGGGACATTGACGACCGGGACACCAATGATCGTTCCGCTGACTACATCATTTTCAATATCATTGAACAATCGCTGGATAACTGGAATTCCATTTAATTCATTCCCATGAACCGCAGCAGTGAGTCCAAGTACGGGACCGGGTTTGCTACCCCTGCCTACCAGTAGTGGGATAGACATCGCTCCGCCAAAAGGATCAGTGATGAGGTCTAGCCAAAGCTTATGTAATTTGCCGGTTTCCAGTTTTTCAAGATCAAGTTTTTTAATGTGTTTTTTAATTGTCATAATGATCTTACATATTTCACAAATTCGTCTGCAAATATTTTAGTGATGGGGTGTCCGGTTTGTATTTCTGCGGGAGTGATACCTCCAACGCTAAGGGTATTCACCTCGGAGACTACTCTAATGCCATTGTCATCCTCCAGGGTATCCAAACCATAGAGAAAGATTCCTTCTTTTTTTAACGTTGGATTTATATGCCGAATGATCTCCAGTTCTCTTTCATCAGAAGAGGCTGCTGAAGCTGATCCTCCCTGAGCGACATTGCACAGCCACATTCCTTCGCCCGGTATTCTAAGAGAACTCGCTAATATTCTACCGTTGGCCACTACAATTCTTTTATCCCCCTTTGTTACATTTTTGAGAAATTTCATAGCCAGGTACTCGGTTGGTGCAAGCGCATATTGTTTTTTAAAATCGGAGAAAGATATCTGCTCCTCGTTACCCAGCCAAACGGAATCGCCATCTATTCGTATAATGCCTTTCCCTCCGTATTCTTCAAAAGGTTTTAAGACAATAGGGAATTGGTCTTTAAAAGATGTTATTTCCCCGATAGTCCTGCAAACCTTAACAGGAGCTGTGTATTTTTGAAAGTTCAGCAGATATTCTTTACTGCCGGTTTTTATGATTCCGGAAGGGCGGTTGATAATGCAATTTTCGGGAAAGGAATTAATAAGCTGCTTAAAAAACGCTGCGGTCACCGGACGTGGCAATCGTAGGAGCATAAAATCGTATTGCCCCAACTGGGTTTCAAAAGTATCCTCCTCAAAAAAACGGTCCGCAGGATAATCAAAATCATGGGTAGCAGCATGTGCTATCAAATTTGCCTGCTCAATGCCATTAAAAAAGTCTGCATTTCTTTGGTCAGATCTGGTGATCAAGTCGACTTTCTCAATTTCCGGATGATTCAACAGTGCCTTTGTAAGGCCATAGAGGGAGTTGTGGATGGAATGGGTGCTATGGTCGGTGAGCACTATAATTTTGAGTCCCATTTTATTCAACTTTAATTTCGTTGATTAAGCTATCATCATCATTCAATGACCGGAAAAGTTTCGTCCGGAATTTTCCGTTTTTATTGATAAAATTCTTGGCCATATTATCAATAGCCACCATCGAAAGTACGGTTTGGATATATGCTTCGATCAAATCATCGAGCCCGATTCCCAGCTTATTAAAATCCCGTCGATCCATTAAAAGCAATCGATTGGTATCCGAACTCCAGGAGCCATCTTCGTTTTTTACAGATAAATTAGTGCCCAGCATATCCCAGGAATTATTCCCTGCTGTCAGCTCATTTAAAAGCGGTTCTTTTGCTCTTCTTGCGTATACACAAAGCGGTTTGATTCCTTCTTCCGTTGCGCTGACCATTACCCTGATATCGGTCACATAAGTTAAACCTTTACTAGAGGGTATGGTACCGACATGATACAATTTACCTTTGGAGGTATTGGAACTCCATTTGTAATTACCAATAAGACTCTGAACAATAAATCTATCGTATTCGTAATCATTTGCCATAAAGTTATCCAGCTCTCTTTCGCTCACGATCGTAAATACACCCTGGCCTGCATTGCTATAAGGTACTTTGACTACTGCCTGTCCGCCCATTTTTTTCACCCATAGGGGAACCTCATTTTTCGAAACATCCCAAATGGTCTCCGGCATATTAATTTTCAACCCGGTACCTTGCAAATCGGCATTAAAAAGATCATAGGCTTTTGCTGCGACCATTTTATTACGCCCACCAGAGATACAAGCCAGCACCGGATTAAGGATTTTTGTTTTTGAATGAATGGGAATTCTATTCCAGGGTTTTTGGGTTACATAACGAAAGGCAGCGCGAATTTTTTTTTCACCGTCTTCCGTTTTCAGATAAAGGATGCCATCTTTATAGTTGAGATAGCTACCGTAGCCCTCTTTTGGAAATTTAATATAATAGACATCTTCCTTCAATACATCGGCAATAGTTGCTGCATAACCAGAAGCCTCCATCGGATTTTTATCGTACAAGACCGCCATGATGCCATCCTGCACCAGACGCTGCCCTTTCATGGATGGGATAAAGGTTCTTTCGATCAGTTTTTTGTAGCCCCCGTATTCCTGATGATCGTCCAAAAGAGGCATTGATTTCTGACCTGAAGGGCAGGAGTTATTTTCGATGACCACCATTTGGCGTTTGCCGTTGGCATCCGTCACATTGATCAAATCCGCGCCTGCCCATCGAAAATATTTGGGTCGCTGTGAAAGTAATTCTTCCATATAAGAACGATTGACCTTTGGATGAAGGTGACAATACCGCTCTATAATCCGTTCTTTTGACAAATTAAGAAAAAAAGAAACCATAGGGTGTATGGTAGCGTTGAGTGCTTTGGGGTACCAATGATTCTCGGGTTCAAAAGACCCTGGTTTAATTATCTTATAATGATCACTCATGCTCTTCTTCCTTAAACTCTTCGGTCTCTGGCAAGTCGCCTTCCTCACCCATCAAGTCATCATCATCCTCATCCTCATCATCCTCATGTTTTTCCGTATAGGCTTCTTTGATACTTTC
>JBLHJZ010000378.1:0-5284 GCA_047619515.1 Saprospiraceae bacterium
CTCACAGAATGGAGAACTGTATAAAAGCTGCAGGCGAGGAGATCAGGCTAATTATTATTTTTTGATTGCCAATAATGATCCTGATCAATCTGTCAACCTTGACCTGAGCAGTATAGGTAGGCAAATCAGCCATCTGCCAGAAGGTTATACCCCTCAAGATGCCTATGCCAATGATGTCTATGCGATATCCAAACCAGAAGCAGGAACCGACACCTATGCCGCTGCCTTTACGGATGAGTTGTTGCCTGGTGAACTTTTGGCTGAACCCGATCCGGAGGCCGTTAATGACCAATTGCTAACACGCAGTTTTACGCTACAGCCTTGTGAAGCAATTATCATCGGTATCACCATACGTAGTTACGGTATGTGCGCCAACGGCTCTTGTAACGAACGTTTGGTAAAAGTAGAAGGCACCTTTGCCAATGGCGATCCTGCTTTAGCTTGTGCCAGTACTTTATATGTAGTGGACGATTCGCCGGCCAAAACGGTATTATGCGAATTCTCCGACTCTCTCAAAGTAGGGCCGATGGCCGATGCGGTTTGGAGTCCCGGTGAGTTTGGTGATACCAATGGTCCCTTCCCTCATTCTCAAACTTTTTTTGCCGGCAATTTGCCCCCAAATCCTCCTTTTGCAGGATTCAGGACGGCTGGTCAGAATCTACCAAATAGTATGAATTTCCCTGCTGCTGCTGGTGATTATATCCGTATGGATCGGGTGGCTATGTCTTTGAATTATGAGGTGAATTATAATTCTCCGCAGTGTAATAATGGCGTCAACATCGTTTCTTTATTTGGCATTGACAATCCCAACCTAGATTTTATTTCAGTCCCAGTGATCACTTTTCAGGGGTCGACAGCTCCACTTGAGATCATCATGGATTTTTTTGCTAATCAAATAATTCTCAGCGTCCAGGGAGATATTATCTTCGAAGGACCTATTGATATTTTCTTTGTAGATCCTCCACCTGAGTTTTGTATTGATCCTGAAATATGCAGAATTATTAAAAAACGATCGGATTTATCGGAAAAAAGTATTTCGGTAATACCGCCTGCTATAGCCCGTTTGTTTGAAGTTCCAAATCCTGATCCCGGATGTGATACCCTTGAGGCTTTTGATAATACTCCCGGACCTGCAAACTGGGATGGGATTGTAGATGGCAGCGGTATAACGCTCCCCGCTTCTTCGGGTATGGGAATGATAGAGATCTGTTATGACGATATCGATTTGCTGCCTGTTGTTCCGATGACTACTATTTCTTATCTGGAAATCACCTGTCCCGGAGCGATCAACAATCCTGTCAGGGTGCCCTTTGCTATCCGGGTAAAAGATACTACGACTATTGCGATTGATATAATTCCGGGAGAGCTTGATCAAAAATATGTGCTGCATCCTTGTATGCCAAATCCATTTAAGTCGAGTACAAGCATCAGTTATAGTTTATCAGAAAGTACCGATTTAAGTTTGACAATTTACAATTCTCTCGGACAGGAAGTGCGAAGTTTATTATCAAATAAACGAGTGAGTAGCGGTGAGTATACTCAGGAATGGAATGGTAGGGATCATGCAGGTAATGCGCTGAATCCAGGCTTGTATATTTGTCAAATGAATGCGGGAGGTGTAGTGATGACCAGTAATGTAGTTTTGATCCGATAGCAATGAAAAAGTAAAAAAATATTAGTTACCTAAATCATCTTTTGCCACGGATGACACAGATTTTCACGGATTTAAAGTTCCTTTAAATCAATAATCCGTGAAAATTCGTGTGATCCGTGGCCTTCTTTTTTTATCCATACAGGTCAACTAGTGTCAAAAAAAAATCGGGATGACTCATTTTTCTGACCTCCTGTTTCAATACTTCATCTGCCGAAAGGTCAAATTCACTCTGGGGCGTTTGACCAGCTTGGTCGGTGGCAGCCGGTGCAGCCAATGGGCTTGTGTGGCATCTTTCATCACCAGGAGGCTACCGCTTTCGAGTAGCAGCTCGACTTTCTGCTTGGTGGTTTTATGTTTAAATAAAAATCTTCTATCCGCTCCAAAGCTCAAGGATGCTATCGTGGTGACTTTGCCCAATGCTTTTTCATCATCGCTGTGGTAGCCCATGCCTTCATCTCCATCATGATATAGATTGAGCAGGCAGGAATTGTAGGTCGTACCGGACAATTCCTCTGATCGTTTTTTTAAGGCTAATAATTCGGGTGTCCAGGCCAAAGCATGCTTGGTAGCATTTGAATAAGTGTAGGAGAAATTTTCATCACCGTACCAGGCGACTTTTCGCTTGGTGATAATATGTTTTCCGAAGATAAAAGCTTCATCGTTTTTCCAGGGGATTTCCTCCAACAGGTAGTTTAAATAACGTTGCGCTTTTTGATGGTCAAAAACTTTTCCGTAATAATTTACGGTACCGTCGTAAGGCAGGAGGTTTGATATCGGGTCAGTATTAAATAAGTCCATTTTTCCAGCGTTTATATTCCGTTCTCATACAATGCCCGCAGGGTCGGAAATTATGTTTAATGGCTTCTTTTTCTGATGCAAAAAACACCCGGTTTTCTTTTTTTATTCGTTTGCCAGATTTACAGGACAAGGTACCGTATATTTTTAAATTTTGGTTTCCTCCTAAAGTTATTTTATGTTGGCGGATTTTTTGGTGGAGGTCTAAGCTTGATATTTGGTTGTGGTTTATCATTGATCCTGCGTTTATCTCTTTGTGGTACTTTGTGCTTCTTGGTGCGCTTTGTGTCAAAAACGGACACAGAGGACACTAAGAAGCACAGAGGTACACTGAGGGTTGATTATGTTGGCGTTAATTAAAAGTTTACTCCATTTTTGCGGCTTCCCAACCAATCATAGCGGTCTTTCTGGTAGCGCCCCACATATACCCGCCTGTTTCTCCATTGGATCGTATCACCCGGTGACAGGGAATTAGAAAGGCAACCGGATTACTACCGATAGCAGTACCTACTGCTCTGGAGGCTTTGGGATTGTTTATTTTTTCTGCGATATTTCCGTAAGTAGACAACTGCCCCATCGGTATTTTGAGGAGCGCTTCCCATACTTTGATCTGAAAATCAGTTCCTTTAATATGGAGTTTTATTTGATTGAGTTTACGCCAGTCGTGGGTAAAAATGTATAAGGCATTTTGTTGAATGAGATCGACTTTTTGCTGAAGTATTGCATAAGGAAAATTTTGTTTTAAGTCCGCCAGCGCTGTTTGTTCCTCTTCCGTGAATGCCATATAGCAAATCCCTTTGGAAGTTGAAGCCACTAGAATATCGCCAAAGGGGCTTTCCGCAAAACTGTAATTAATAGCCAATTTCTCTCCGCCTTTTTTAAATGCTCCCGGAGTCATACCTTCAATTTTAATAAACAAATCGTGGAGTCGGCTGGTACCCGAAAGACCGGTATCATGTGCCGCATCAGACAAGGTTGCCTCTTTGCCTTTTAAAATCTGCTTGGCATGCTCGATACTGATATATTGCAAAAATTTTTTTGGGCTTACGCCTACCCAATCAGTAAACAGGCGTTGAAAATGGAATGGACTTAGATTAATTTCCCTGGCCACTTCATCCAGATTTGGTTGTGCTTTAAAATTCTCTTTTATATAATTGATTGCCGCAGCGATTCGATGGTAGTTGATGCACGCTTGTTCTTTCATGATTTTTTAATTTTAGAGCATGTTGGGGGTTTAGCATTCGGCCTACCTTTTGGCTATGCTCTTTGATATACTATATCAAGCCAGCGCTAGACTTTTTCGCTTATACTTCATCCCAAAAATCCTCATTATGCTATGGCATAAATCCGGTTTTGGGGCCTCGTCTAAGCAAAAAATTGTCAGTTTTCGGCTCGAAGCCCAATTCCCCAATATGCTCTTAACAAAAGTACTACTCATCTGATGCATATAAAACCCGAAACTTGCTTTATTATAATGCTAGTATTCGTACTACCAGTCTCCCTTTTACTTCCTACTGTACTCAAAATTTACAGTAGTAAATAATCCGCACTGGTAGTACGAATTCTCAAACATACTTTACTTAAAACTGCCACTATCCACTTCTTTTACAAATTTAATTAATCCCGGAAAGTAAGTATCCTGGCCATCATACATAGACATATGACTTCCGTTAGGACAATGCAAATACCTGCCCTGCTGAACTGCTGTTGCCATCCACTCCATTTGTTTCGGATCCATGGTATCATGAGCACCGCCAATGGTCAGCGTAGGCACGGTTATTTTCGGAAGGTCTGCACTCCTGTCCCAGTTTTTCAATTTCGCATCACCGACGATACCAAATTCACTGGGCCCCTGCATGGTCACATACATATCATTATTAATATTGGCAAAAGCCCGGTTGACCGGATCGGGCCATTCTTCCAAGGGCATCCGAAGTACATGTTCCGGATAATAATGGGCAAAAACCAGGTCACCATATCTTGGATTTGCATAATCTCCGCTGGCTTCCAATGCTCTGATTTCTGACAAGACTTCCGGGTCAAGTTGAGGGCCCAATACCTCATTCGCATATTTTATATAGTCGGGAATGGAGGGCACCATATTCGAAATGATTAAGCCTTTTAAATTTTCCTGATATTTCAATGCATATTCCAAACCCAGAATGCCACCCCAGGAATGTCCCAAAAGATAGAAATTAGATTTATCGAGTTTTAATGCTTTCCTGACTTGTTCGACCTCATCTACGAAACGGTCAATATTCCAAAGGCTGCTATCCGAGGGCTGGTCGCTATAGGCGGACTCCAACTGATCGTAATAATAATATTCGATTCCGGCATTGGGAAAATAGGAATCGAAACACTCAAAGTATTCATGGGTCGCACCTGGTCCTCCATGTAACAAGAGCACTTTCATCGTCGGATTATTCCCTACTCTTTTTGTCCAGACTTTAAATGTTCCTTTGGATGTAGTGATTGGGATCATCTTTACGCCTCCGCTGAGTTTATCGTCCTTATTGGAATAATCGAAATAGTGGTTATCTACGATTTTTTCTTCATCGTTATTTTTAGATTCAGTTTCTTTACAGCCAAGTAATGAAATCAGGGAAAAGAAGAGAAGTAGGAAGGTTAGGTTTTTCATGGTTAAGAGATTTAAGAATTTGAAATTTGGATTCGGATTCGGAGTTAGGGGTATTCAGAAAATTATTCAGGAATAAAAAATACGACTCACCCTTAACTCGAAGTGTAAATTAAGACTTTGTTTCAAACTATTCAACCTTTGGTTCACAAAGTGGGAGGGATATTATTAGAAGGCTATAAAATCATGAGGCCATTAAG
>JBLHJZ010000379.1:0-5270 GCA_047619515.1 Saprospiraceae bacterium
GGCTTGGGTGACAAGACTATTTATGATGAGTTTGATCTGAATGTGACATTGGTGGTGAAGTAAACCAGAGGTGAGGGGTGAGGGGTGATCGGCTTTGCCTTGTGGTCGCTTTGCTTGTGATCGGCTTTGCCTTGTGGGGCTTCGGGTTTTAATTTCGAAGCCCCACAAGCGAAGCGATTACAAAATACGAAGTATTTGACCACCGGCGAAGCCGATCACTCCTCACCTCTCTCTCCTCACTCCTCATCCCTGATTTTGGGTCTGATAATCAAGCGCAAAGACTGGTCATAAGTAAAATAATTCCATACCCAGTTGATAAAGACAAATAACTTGTTCTTGACGCCAATCAGCGAAAACAAATGGACGATCAACCAGATCACCCAGGCAAAAAATCCTTTGAATTTATATCGTGGTAAATCCACTACTGCCCTGTTCCTACCTATAGTTGCCATGGAACCTCTGTCCTTATAAAAAAACTGCGCCAGTGCTTTATTCCTTTGCTTATTTTTAAAATTCAGCGCCAGGTTTTTAGATTGCTGGATAGCAACCTGAGCAACCTGGGGATGTCCCTGGGGATATAGTTCCTCCTCCATATAGGCAATATCTCCAATGGCAAAAACATCCTTTATTCCTTCGACTTCATTAAATCGATTGACCTTAATTCTATTACCATAAGTAATGGTTTCTTTCGGTAAACCCAGGATACTATTGCCCCGGATACCTGCCGCCCAGATTACCTTGTTGGCCTGTATGGTTGTACCATCACTTATATGTACAAGCGATCCGTCAAAATCTTCTACCCGTTTTCCCAAAATCACCTTGACACCAAGATCTTCCAGGAATTCCTTTGCTCCGTCACCTGCTTCCTTTGACATCCCATCCAGTAATTGATCACCGCTCTGTATGAGGTATATGTCGATCTCCTCACAGTCCAATTCTGCATAGTCTTTGGGTAATATAAATTTTTTCATCTCCGCCAATGCACCTGCGACTTCAACCCCGGTAGGCCCTCCACCCACAATTACTATATCTATCAGCCCCTGCCGCTCATCATAATCTGAAGTGGTTATTGCTTTTTCATAATCCGTCAAAATAGCATTTCGCAAATACAAAGCTTCTCCTACGGATTTCATTGGGATCGTTTTATCTTCCAGGTTTTTATTACCATAAAAATTAGTGTCCACGCCAAAGGCAATCACCAGGTAATCGTATTTTAGGTCTCCCAGTTGCGTAAACAAGATCTTCTGTTCGGTATCTACTTTTTCAACTTCCGTAATCCGGATACTTACATTTTTTTTATACTGAAAAAGCTTGCGCAAAGGAAAAGCAATACTACTGGGTTCCAGGCCAGCCATTGCTACCTGGTAAAATAGGGGTTGGAATTGATGATAGTTATTTTTATCAATCAAAACGATCTGGAAATCCCTTTTGGAAAGTTTGTTAGCCAGGTTCAATCCGGCAAATCCTGCCCCGACAATTACAATTCTTTTTTGCCCCGTTTCCGGAATGTTTATAGCCATTTTTTGCAGGGGTTAGAGGTGAGCGGTGAGCGGTGAGGGACGTACACAATTAGATTCATTATAGCTTTTGATCCAAAAGTAGGAAATATTTACAAACTCAGAATAACTTTAGTAAAAGAATAGCAATACTTACGAATAAGTATAAAAAAACCATTCCCCGGTGAATTGTCATCTCTCCCTGAAAAGTAATCTTCAAACTACCAATCTGAAAACTCCTGGGATTCTCTCTACAGACCTTACAATTACCGGAAAATGGTATATTATTTTATGGCTTTACCTTTTGAAATGCCTTTATTTCTCTCAATTAGCGGGAACGGTACAAAATTTATTTACTTTTGCAATCCATTATTAAACGATACAAACCATAGAAATGCTCCCTACTATCCAACACACCTGCACTACCCGATTTTTACGCTATGCGGTCATTGATACGCAATCTGATCCCGAATCAAAAACTATCCCATCTACGGAAAAACAAAAAAACCTTGGAAGGATTCTCGTGGAAGAGCTAAAAGAGATCGGAATTGCAGACGCTCATCTTGACGAATGGGGCTATGTATATGCGACCATCCCTTCGAATACAGATAAAGATGTTCCGGTAATCTGCTTTTGCTCACATATGGATACCTCTCCCGATAGTAGTGGAAAGGATGTAAAACCAATTATCCATCAAAATTATGACGGCTCCGACATGGTCTTACCGGATGATAATAAAGTAGTGATCCGAAAATCAGAACATCCCGACCTCAATGATCAAATCGGCAATGATATCATCACCGCAAGTGGAACAACATTGCTTGGCGCTGATAATAAAGCCGGTCTTGCAGCAATTATGGATGCCGCCAACTTTCTGATGACCCACCCTGAAGTCAAACACGGTAAAATCCGGATTCTTTTCACTCCTGACGAAGAGATTGGTCGCGGAGTCGATAAGGTGGATATTGAAAAACTGGCTGCGGATTTCGGTTATACCATCGATGGCGAAAAACGAGGTACTATTGAAGATCAGACTTTCTCTGCGGATGGTGTCGTAATTTCTATCAATGGTATCAGTGCACATCCAGGCTTTGCTAAAGGAAAAATGGAAAGCGCTATAAAAATCGCCGGAGAAATTATCGCCAGCTTACCTAAGGATCGCCTTTCTCCCGAGTCGACCCAAAAAATGGAAGGTTTTGTCCATCCGACTTCGATCAGTGGTTCGGTAGAAGAGGCAACGATCAAATTTATTGTTCGCGATTTTAGTGATGAGAAGCTAATCAAACATGAAGCGGAGCTCAAAGCGATCATGGATAAAGTATTGGAATCTTACCCAAATTCTAACGGGGAGTTTGTGGTGACGGAACAGTATCGCAATTTCAAAAAAATACTGGATCAACATCCTGAGATTGTAAATCATGGTATCAAGGCCATTGAAAGAGCAGGTATTCAGCCAATCCCTTCGACTATCCGTGGCGGTACTGATGGTTCAAGACTTTCTTATATGGGGCTCCCCTGCCCTAATATTTTTGCTGGCGAGCATGCCTTTCACTCTAAGGTAGAATGGGTCTCTGTGCAGGATATGCAAAAATCTGCTGAGACGATTATTCATCTTTCTATGATCTGGGAGGAGGAGAGCTGAGAAAAGGGGGTTAGTGGGTAGAAGCTATACGTACTGTGGCTTTCTTGAAGAATATCGAATATCCAATATCGAATCATGAATATTGAATGGTGCGCCTACTTTTTGCTCGGGCTCCCCATTCAAAATTGGACATTCGATATTCAATATTCGATATTTTTTAAACATTGCCCATAAATTCGAAGGTCTATTCCGTGAGTTTTTAAGTAGTGTACTTATTTATTTATTTTCAAAAAGGCTATATTATTTTTTCAAAAAACCATTAATTTTAGACACGCTGTCTTTTGCATCTCCATAAAGCATATCCGTATTCTCTTTATAAAATAATGGATTCTGAACACCAGCATAACCGGTAGCCATTGAACGTTTCATCACGATAACCTGCTTGGCATTCCAAACCTGGATGATGGGCATTCCATAAATAGGACTGTTTGGATCATCTTCCGCACCGGGGTTCACAATATCATTAGCTCCAATCACCAGCACCACATCTGTCTCCGGAAGATCAACATTGATCTCTTCCATTTCCATAACGATATCATAAGGTACATTTGCTTCCGCCAACAAAACATTCATATGTCCTGGAAGTCTTCCGGCAACCGGGTGGATTCCGAATTCAATTTTTTTACCTTCTTTTTTTAATACCTCGACCATCTCATAAACCGGAAATTGAGCTTTTGCAACCGCCATTCCATATCCTGGAACAATAACTACAGATGATGCTTCTTTTAGCAATTCAGCTACTTCTTCATGTGTCGTTGCTGTAACTTCTCCAGTAATTTCCATAGCCTCACCAGTTGGTGCAGCACCAAAACCGCCAAAAATTACAGACCAGAAAGAACGATTCATCGCATCACACATAATGATGGATAGGATCGCTCCTGAACTTCCGACCAGCGCTCCTGTCACAATCAACAGGTCATTGCCTAGCATAAATCCAGCCGCCGCCGCCGCCCATCCGGAATAAGAATTCAACATGGAAACTACCACCGGCATATCCGCTCCACCAATAGCCATTACCAGCATCACTCCGATAAAAGAAGCAATAGCTGTCATAATATATAGTGGCATCAGGCCATCGACTCCTGCAGCCTGGGTAAATAAAACACCAAGGACAATACAGCCAATTACCAGTAAAATATTTACTACATGACGCCCGGTATAAACCAAAGGTTTGCTCCTGATTCTTCCTTCCAGTTTCCCCCAGGCGATAATCGACCCCGTAAAGGTAATCGCCCCAATGAATACACCAATGAAAACTTCCACCAGGTGAATGGTGTGATTGGCGCCTTGCAATAGCTGTGTATCCGGATCGAGGTAGGATCCAAACCCGACCAGCACTGCCGCTAACCCAACAAAACTATGGAGTATAGCCACTAATTGTGGCATGGAGGTCATTTCTACTTTTCTGGCTACCAGAATGCCAATAACCGATGCGATGGCAATAGCGGCAATGATGTAAGTATGTCCCTCAACACCTTCTCCTAAAACCGTGGAAAGGATGGCTATAAACATACCGACGATGCCATAGAGGACACCTCTTTTTGCCGACTCCTGTGAGGATAACCCTCCAAGGCTAAGTATAAATAATATACTGGCAAAAAGATAAGAAGCTAATTGTATTTGTGATGATATCATTAGATTACTTTCTAAACATTTTCAACATACGGTGAGTCACTACGAATCCCCCGACAATATTAATACTTGCCACTAAAATAGCAACCGATGCCAGGATGGTCATCGGATTGGAAAGATCATTCCCGGTTTGCAATAAGCCGCCAATAATGATAATTCCGCTGATCGCATTAGTCACTGCCATCAATGGCGTATGCAAGGAATGAGATACATTCCAAATGACTTGCCAACCAATGAAAACGGATAATACGAATACGGTAAAATGCTGCATAAATTCCTTTGGAGCCACCATTCCCAAAAGGTAAAGTACTATGCCGATGATGGCCAAATTAATAAACATGGAAGTGCTTTTCTTTTTGGCTAACTCTTCCGCAGTCGGAGCAACCTTAACAGGAGTAGCAGCTACTTCAGCTTTAGTTTTCTGAGGGCTGACCGGGAGTGGTTCCGGTGGCCAATTGACCGCACCATTATAAGTAACCATTGCGCGTTTGACCACATCA
>JBLHJZ010000380.1:0-5263 GCA_047619515.1 Saprospiraceae bacterium
GAGATAATGTGAAGTCAGAGGTGATCCAAAGATTGGAAGAGATCAATCAAAACGAATCCTACTTCGATTGTGCAGTGATCATCAGAGGTGGGGGAGCAAAGCTTGATTTGGTAGCTTTTGATGATGCAGATTTATGTACTGCGATTGCCAATTGTAAGATCCCTGTAGTCACGGGTATCGGCCATGATATTGACGAAACGATTTCGGATTTGGTCGCTTTTTATTCGTTGAAAACACCAACAGCAGTGGCGGAGTGGATTATCCAGGGTAATCTTTATTTTGAAATGGAGGTATTGGAAAATGGTCGTGCTATCAAAATGTTATCCCAGCGCCTGATTAGTGAACAATACCTGGAGGTAGAAAGAATCTCCCAAGTGCTTAAGCTCAGTGCAAAGAGCCAACTTCAAAACCAAAACAGACTCCTTGATTACATAGAAGAAGAATTGCCTCGAAATAGCTCAAAGCATTTAAAAAACGAAAATAAATTGCTCCATCACCTGGAGACTATTCTAGATTTGCTGAATCCTGAAAAAGTACTCCAACGCGGATTCAGTATGACACTGAAAGATGGAAAACCGGTTACCAATGCAAAAGATTTAAAACCAGACGACCTTATCGCGTCGGTTTTTGCAGATGGTCGTGTCAAAAGTAAAGTGATAAAAGATTAACAAAATGACAAAGAAACAAGCTGAAAACCAGACTTACGAACAGGCGATGACCGAATTACAACAAATCGTCACCGACTTACAATCCGAAGCAGTAGGTATCGACGAGCTTTCTGATAAAGTAAAAAAAGCGGCCGAGCTAATTAATTTTTGTAAAACGAAATTGCGTTCCACAGAAGCAGATATCGATCAGTTTTTTGAGTAGCGTCGCCACTTTCTGCGTAGCAGAACTATCACTTCGCCGAAGGCGACTATCTCTTCCTGACTTGTCAGGACTATCTCTTCAAAAGCGAGCGAAGCAAGCTTTTGACTATCTCTAAAACGTCAAACAACTGACTAAATCCATTCCCTCCATTTCTTGCCCTGGTCGACGTTAAGAGTCTGCCCTTTCTACCTTTCCTCCCTTCTATCTAATAAGCGTCACATCTCCCCTAAACACATCCTCGTCCCCTGATGCCCGTTTTATAACAGCATAATATAAATATACATCAGCAGGCATATCTTTATCCTTTTTCTTACCATCCCATCCAGTGAGTGGCATTTCATTATTATAAACCTGTTCACCCCATCGATTAAAGATTTTAAACGCAACAATCTCCCGGTTTCCAATATCCACAAAATTGAAATAATCAGACGTGCCGTCATTATTAGGCGTAAAAGCATTTGGGAAATCGGGCATAGGAGTTATTACCTCATAAGAAGCAGATATAGAATCGATACAACCATTAGCATCCGTCATAGTGACCATATAGATTGCCGGGTTACTCTCCAGAATAGTAGTGCTGATGGTTTCTCCATTTTGACCGGTATTCCATTCAAAATTAGCACCTGAGGAAGGTGGATCTGTAATTACGGTCAGGTCAACTATATTCCCTTCGATAAAACTGGTGTCCATATCACTCGGGATTATGGTTAAATCAGCAGTTTCATATACCGTTATCGTATTTATAATAGGAGGGTTGCATCCATCATCATAAGTGACCGTGTAAACCCCAGCTTCACTAACGGTTATTGACGATCCCGTTTCTCCGGTACTCCAGGTGAAATTTTCATCATTCCCGGTACTACTAATATTTAGGGTGGCAGGCTCTTCGGTTTCACAGATTATTAAATCCGGATCAAGGGTAACTGTTGCAATCACCGGCACTTCAATAGTTACTTCACCAAAAACCGTATCACAAACACTATTGGATACGGTTACGCTATAAGTAGTGGTTTCAGTCGGAGAAACAGCAGGTTGAGCATCGCCAGGATTAAGGTTAGGGTCAGTAGGGCTTGCATCCCAGGTATAATCCGAATTCAGATCAATAGCAGCAGTGTTCAATACAATAGGATCGTCTCCAGCGCAAAAGATAGTCATTCCAGTCAAAGTTAATGAAGGATTAGCTAATACCTCAATATTGACAGCTGCCATAAGAGTACAGCCATCAAATTCCCCTGCTACCGTATAAGTAAATACACCGATTCCTACTGGCGAAGCTATCGGATCAAAACAATCTGTACAAAATAAACTACCATCATTCGGCGCCCATTCAAAATTAGTAATGTCCGCGCTGGTTGCAAACAATTGGACACTTTCTCCCTCGCAGACCACCGTATCGCTGGCGGTGATAAATAGCTCAGAAGTGAGCTCAATGGTAATACTTGATGTTGCTGCACAGCCACTAATCATTGCTGTCAACGTATAAGTAGTCGGCTCTAAAATCGTTGCCGTAGGATTTGCAATCGTATTGTTGTCTAATCCGATATCTGGAGTCCATAGGTAAGTTACACCAGGTTGCGGAATGGTATTGCCAAGTATTACCGATTCGCCCTGACATATCACAGCACCAGGGGCTACATTGAGTACTGGAAGTTGAGCTACTTCCACATACACACTATCAAAGGAGGTTACCGGGCAGAAGGTAGAAGTGACAGCGACGTAATAGGTCGTTGTTTCTGTTGGCGTATCCGATGGATTTACAGCAGTTGAACTAAATCCCGGAGGATCAGAAGTCCAGGTATATAATAGTGTATCCGGATTGGTGGCCTGTCCCAGATTCGTAGATTCATCAATACACAAAAGCACGGTATCTGCTACTACTTCAAACATTGGTGCAGGGTCTGTCAATACGGTAACCATCACTTCATCCGTCATTATACAACCTGGTCCGTTCAATGTTACCGTATAGGTAAACGTCCCAGCTGTCGTCGTCGTCAACACCGGATCGGGGCAGTCGGTACAGCTGAAATCGCCCAGGTTGTCTCCTGTCCATTCATAAGCAGCATTATCAAAATTATTTCCTGCATCGAACTGGACACTTTCTCCCAGGCAAACCGTAAAATCAGGGCCGGCTTGTACCTCAAATACGGCGACTTTTATTGCTACGGTATCCGAATTGCAGACCCCATTTACGGCTACCAGATAAATGGTTGTCTCCGACGGAAAGGCTAATGGATTCGGACAGTCAGTGCAACTTAATGATCCGGTATTGGTCAACCATTCGATATCATTAATTGCGGCATTGACGCCTATCATAGCAGTATCACCCATACAAATGGTGGTATCGTTTCCTATGAGCTGGATAGGAAGTGGATCTAAAACCTCAGGGCCTGAAGGAGACCAGTCTACAGTGATCACACCATCGGTGATATCGCCTCCCCAGTCATTAATCAATACCACATAAACCTCACCTGTCTGTGCAGCAATAGTAGCGACAAAATCATCTCCACCACCACCCGGAGTCGCCGGGCTTCCACAATCAAAGGCATCTGTCACTGGAAGCCCCGTTACGGGGTTAATATCGGCAAGTCCGGTCGGGTCGGATCCTGCGGACCAGGAACTTCTTATCGGCTGGTTATTACTTATAAAATCAATGACATCATTTGGCGCTTCACAAACCTCCATTTCTGTAAATGGGCCCCAAACACTCAAATCAATATCTGAAGCAAAATTAGCTCCTTCAACAATAAACCCAAAAGGGCCATTAGCCTGTGCCTGGATAGTAAACCAGTAAAAATTTCCAGCACCAATATTGTCATAACATCCCTGGTTCAAACCATCTACGATTGGAATATCTTCAAATCCAACGTCAAGGAAAAAAGTAGAAGGGACGGAGGTACCACCCGAATCAAATTCCTGACAGCCGTTAAGCGGATTACAAAGCGCATCGACGAGTGCCGGAGATAAGTTACAATCTGTTACCGTTATATTGATATCAAAATCAGTACATCCTGCTCCGTTGGCGACAATGATATAATAAGTCCCTGCTGTTTCCATATTGGCACTTCCGATAACGCCTCCCGCTCCCTGCGCTACACAATTAGTATTGGGGTCACTGGGAGGGCCGTCCAATACTAGCACCCCGGTATTAAAAATCGCATTGGTGATTTCGATAGCGACACAAATATCGCCAGGAGAATCATAGGTATAAAAATAATCAGGACCATTCAAAAAAGCATCATCAGGACAAGGGCTATCCCCAATAGTTGAAGCCTCTCCACAGGAACTTTCATTATCTGTAAAAGGCAGGCTGCTAATCACTTCGGGATTATTTTCAGAAGAGCCGCTACAGGGGAAAGATACACAAAGCCAATCCAGTTCAAACCCTGGATCTGCTATAATGCCATCCGAAAGAAACTGAAAAGTCACACAATCACTGGATACCTGTATCTGAAAACCTGCTCCGCTACTTACGCCGGTAAGCGTAGATAACAGTGGGGCATTAATATTGTCACCGGCATAGATGTTTAGAAAATCATAATCATTTTCGATATTAAATTCAACGATATCGATCAATATGCATTCATGTAACTCGCTGGGGCAAACGGTAAACACATAGTTTTCATTAGCGCCATAATCCATGTCCGGGCCGCCACAGTCGTAAAGGGTACCCGAACAGGCAGTCGTACCTGGGCCGTCGCATATATTGATGTCAGGGATAAATTCGTCAATACAAAATTCAAATGTTCCGGAGTTAGGAGATGCAGTAGAAGTATAATCGTTTACCCGGATATAATATACCGTATTTGGGTCAAGCCCTAAAACGGTGGCTAATACAAAATTATCTCCATCATTTGCTGAAGCACAAACAGCAAGAGAGGCCAATTCGTCAAATCCACATAGGTCTCCCCGATAAATCTCTATCTGTGGATTGCTGATTGGAGTGGATCCCATGCCATCCGTTATCCCATTGACCGTAATATTGTAATCTGTAATACTACCATTTGTCGTAAATTGAAACCAGACATCCCGCTCGACATTACCTCCGTCAAAACAAAGCGGAATATTATCATTTCCAATATCACTGGCCGTAGCATCGACATTGGTATAGATTACGAGTGAGGGGCAAATCGGAGCAATTCCCAAATCAATAATGCCGATACAATCATCATTTGCAGGTTGCGCCAGAACAAGCAAGCTTAAAAGAGAAAAAAAGGAGGATAGTAGAATATATTTCATTATTGAGGATTTAGGATGCGGTGAATAGTACTGCATTTCAAAATGCTTTAGAAATAAAAAATCCCACGGTAAGGGCTTCGTATGAAATACATTACGTGGGTGGATAGCTAATTAAAAAAGGTAAAAGGATTATATTTAGACTAGATCAAAACTAATA
>JBLHJZ010000381.1:0-5257 GCA_047619515.1 Saprospiraceae bacterium
TCGTTGATGATTTTCGGATGGAAAGCGATAAACTCTACTTTAGCATAAGCGTCGGCGGTAGTTTCGATGCTAAATTTTCCGTCAAGGTCGGTTACATTTCCACCAGTTATGCTACTATCTTTTTTTGAAAAGAAAGTGATTGTTGCAAATTCAAGGGGAGCATTACTATAGCTATCCACTACTTTTCCGGTGATGGTGACTTTGGGAGGGCCGCTTTGACCTTTTCTTTCTCCCGACCATTCGCCCCTCTGGGCGGTTAGGAAAGCAATATTGCCAACTAAAAATACAATTAAAAGGGTAGCTAAATTTTTCATGCTATTTTTTGAGACAGGTGTTCTTGTAAATTTTACACAAAGTTCAGTATTAATACAATTATAAACCCTCTTTAGAATATTTTAACAACTAAAAATCTTTGAACGACAGAAATTACCCTGTGAAAATTTTTTATCCCCTGATTATCTGTTAATATTGCCAAAGAAAGGGCAGTAAGGTTCAACAGGATTAACCCCTTAATGTTTATTTTTTTATCTATAATAAATTGTGACATGACAAGTATCCTCTCTTATAATGTAAACGGTATCCGTGCAGCGGTAAATAAAGGGTTTCTTGATTTTTTAAAAGAAAAGGATATTGATATAGTCTGTGTTCAGGAGATCAAGGCAATGAAAGAACAGGCCCCCCTGGCATTAATTGAAGAATTGGGCTATCATCATAATTGGCATTCCGCAGAGAAAAAAGGCTATAGCGGCGTGGCCATTTTTTCTAAAAAAGCACCCGATAAGGTAGTGGTCGGATGTGGCCTAGAAAAGTATGACCGGGAAGGGCGAATCATCCGCGCAGATTTTGGAGACGTATCCATATTGAATTGTTACTTTCCAAGTGGTACCACAGGGGATATACGCCAGGACTTCAAGTATGAATTCCTGGCTGATTTTTTTGACTGGATTAAAGAACTGAAGAAAACCCGTAAAAAACTAATCATCGTCGGCGATTATAATATCGCCCATACCGAAATGGATATTCATAACCCCAAGGGGAATAAAAAAAATTCCGGCTTCCTTCCCGAAGAAAGGGAATGGATGACCAAGTGGCTTGCCAGCGGTTTCACAGATGCTTATCGTCACCTGAATCCCGAAAAAGTAGAATACAGTTGGTGGAGCTACCGCTCCAATGCCAGGGCCAATAATAAAGGCTGGCGTATTGACTATCAATCTGTCACGGATAACCTCAAAGATCAATTGGTTGAGTCTTATCATCTGACGGAGGGGATGCACTCGGATCATTGTGGGGTGTATCTCGATATTGATATTTGAGGGAGAATGGTAGAAAGGGTAAAATGGAGATCGTCATGAGAATAGACACGAAAGAAAGTCTGGGCTACCCTTTCCACCCATTCGTACCTTTCCACTCTTGTCCAGCTTATTAATTCTCCCCGTCCAAACAATCTCTCCAATATTCCATAGTTAAATCATCAGTATCTTATTATTTGCTGAGTCCTTAGCTTTATTAGCTATTTTTGCAGAACCTTTGAAGAAAATAAAAAAATTTGGCGTTTAGTCTTTGGTTTCGAGCTTGAATAGGCAAAGCCGCCCCTTCACTCCTCTCCTCTCACTGCTCACCCCTGATAGCATGAATAGAGAATTCTTTATCAATATCGTATTCCTGGTCTCGATCAATCTCTTGATCAAGCCCTTTTTTATATTTTTTATTGACCGGACGGTACAGAACGTCGTCGGTGCAGAAACTTATGGTCTTTATTTCGCCTTGCTCAATCTTACCTATCTACTTCAGATTTTTAATGACTTCGGGATAAATAGTTTTAACAATCGAAATATTTCGAGGCATAGCCAGTTACTGGAAAAATACTTTCCCAACATCCTTGTTCTTAAATGTTTTTTAGGCTTGCTGTTCATCGTTTTGGCATTTGGAGTGGCCTGGCTTTTTGGTTATGCGATACACTTACACTTATTGTTTTTCATTTTACTAAACCAGTTATTTATTTCGTTTATCTTGTTTTTCCGATCGAATATCTCCGGCCTGGCAATGTACAGAACGGATAGCATGCTTTCGGCTTTGGATAAGTTGCTCATGATTTTATTTTGTGGAATATTGTTGTGGGTTTCTCCTTTTAAAGAACAATTTAGGATTGAGTATTTTGTATATGGTCAGACACTAGCCTTATTCCTTACCGCTTTGATCGCTTTTGCCACTATTTATAAAAACCTAAACCGAATCAGGTTTAGGTTCAATCCTGCTTTTCTAAAGCTGATTTTAAAAGAAAGCTATCCTTATGCACTTGTCTTTTTTTTGATGATGACCTATACGCGTATTGATGGCGTGATGATCGAACGGCTTTTGCCTGATGGTGCCTATGAGGCAGGGGTATACGCTTCGGCATTTCGATTATTGGATGCCGGTAATCAGGTAGGCTTTTTATTCGCCGGACTGCTATTGCCAATGTTCTCCAGGATGATCAAAGGTAATCAGGTTATAAAATCCTTATTACGGTTCAGTATTCTTATGATTTGGGGAGGTGCGATTACTATGGCTACCGCTACCTGTTTTTACAGTACTGAAATCATGGATTTGTTATACGTAGAGGCAACGCCGTATTGGGGAGGAATACTCCGCTATCTGATGATCAGTTTTGTAGCAATCAGTGGGATTCATATATTCGGGACTTTATTGACAGCCAATGGTTCGTTGAAAGAGCTCAATATTATTTTTTCGATTGGCGTGATCTTGAATATTATTTTCAATTACTTTTTGATTTTAAATATTAAAGCGGAAGGGGCGGCACTGGCGACAGTAGTGACGCAGTTTTTTGTGCTATTTGCAGAGATTAGGTTAGTGATGAAAACTTTTAATCTAAAAATAGATTCCACCGCCGTGATTAGATTACTAGGGTTCATAGCGGTACTAATCCCCGGTGCCTGGCTGCTGGAGAATTATTCTACTATTGACTGGAAGTACAATTTTTTAATCAACATAATGGCGGGTCTTGGCCTTGCTGTGCTATTTAAACTCATCGACATCCGTGGAATAAAATCCCTCGAATGGAAATGATGGGTATATTTTTTATAATTTTGTGCGAAAATACATACTAGATGATGGAACATAAAGACAATCTTCTTGGGGTGCTCAAAACCCTTTTTAAATGGAAAAAGCAAATCCTGTACGTTTGTTTGATTGCAGGTATCGGTACAGTGGTTATTTCCTTGTTCATGGACAACTACTATACGTCTTTTACTTCTTTCTATGCGGCCAGCCCTGACCAGGCATTACCGGAGCCTGTTGGAGTAGAATCTGGCAAACTGAATTATTACGGAGGGTCTGAAGATATTGACCGGGTACTGTCCGTTGCGGAATCCAATGAGGTCGCTAATTACCTCATCAATAAGTATAATCTCTATGAGCATTACGATATTGACACCACACATCGCCTGGCACCTTTTCATGTCGGCCAAGCTTTTCGAAAGCACTTTAATGTACAAAAAACAAAATACGATGCCATAGAACTATCTATAGAAGATAAAGATCCTGAGTTGGCTGCAGAGATGGTCAATGATGCCCGATGGAAAGTAGGCCAGATTGCCGAGGAGCTCATCAAGAGTAATCAGCGAATCAAAATTGAAATGTATAAACAAACGATTTCAGACAAATTGCGGGAATTGAGCATCCTTGGTGACACTTTGCAAATCGTACGGGAAAAATACGGAGTTTATAACGCTGACGCTCAAAGTGAAGGCTTATCCGCTCAAATTTCTCAATCAGAATCCAAGCGAGCCAGAGAACGTGCAAGGCGTGATATATTGGCCACTCATAAAGGAATTAGCAGAGACACTATTGCTATGATAGATGCGATGGTAAGTGGTATGGATCAGCAAATTATTTCTCTCGACGGGAGGTTAGATAAATTTAATGAAGGCGTCGGACAGGTACTGTTATTGGAACAAATTCATCTCGCGTCGAGTGAGCAGCTGAGTTTGGACAAAGAACGATTGAAGCAATTAGAGTCCATCTATAATACTCATATCAATACAATATTTTTGGTAGAAAAAGGAGAAGTACCGATTTTCAAATCCAGGCCTGGTCGGTCGCTTATTTGTATTGCTGCTGTGTTTATTGCTTTTATATTGAGTATCGTCGTCATCCTGATATTGGAGGTGTATAAAGATTTAAACTGGCGGGAAATTGTCTATGCCAAATAGTCCTGCCATATCCACGATTGCTACTCAAAGCCTTCAGCTATTCAAAGGTTTTGCGGTAATTATGCTTTTGAGCATATTTGCCGGACTTGCTTTTGACATGTGGTATCTGGCGGGTATCCCCGCTTTCCTGATTTTGGTTTATATGACGATCATTGACTTCAGGAAAATATTTTTCTTCCTGCTGATTTGTATCCCCTTATCCACGGAATTTTACTTGCCAAATGGACTTGGGACAGACCTTCCTACCGAGCCATTGATGGTCGGATTGATGATGGTATACGGGATATATGTGCTGCGTCATGGCCGGGAGATGGATAGTAGTTTTATCAAGCATCCATTGACATTGATTCTGGTATTTCATCTGTTTTGGATTTTTGCAGCCACCATTACCTCAAGTTTGTTTATTGTTTCTCTAAAATTTTCGCTGGCAAAGCTGTGGTATGTCACTGTTTTCTTTTTTATGGCTGGGAGTATGCTAAAGGATGAAAAGAATATTAAAAACTTCTTCTGGTGTATTTTGATTCCATTGTTGTTTACCGTAGTTATTGTTTTGGTGAGACATGCCGGCTATGGGTTCACCTTTGAAGCGGCATCAAAAGTATTGAGTCCATTTTATAGGAACCATGTAAATTATGCCGCTTTATTGGCCTTGTTTATTCCCTTTGTGTGGTTCGCCCGGCAGTGGTATCCCTCCTATAGTACGAAGCGGTATATTATAAATGCCATTTTGGTGATTTTACTGTTAGCGATTCAATTTTCTTATACCCGCGCGGCATACGTCACCTTAATCTTGGCGATCGGTGCTTATTATATTATCAAATTTAAGTTGGTAAAAGTTGTTTTACTCCTCTCTATATCGGTAGCACTTATTGGTTTTTCCTATATGTACAATAAAAATACTTATTTGGATTACGCACCCGATTATAAAAATACTATCGTTCATAGTAAATTTGATAACCTGGTTGAAGCCACTATAAATGGTGAAGATGTATCGACGATGGAACGGTTCTATCGGTGGATTGCCGGTTTCCGGATGGCCGCAGAAA
>JBLHJZ010000382.1:0-5251 GCA_047619515.1 Saprospiraceae bacterium
AGATTTTCATCCACCCTGGATATATTACCTATCCGAACCACACGTAACCCTTCATTAGCAATGCGTTCGGTAAGTAAATCTACTGCAGTATTGCTAGGTGCCGTTACCAGAATATTCATTTCCGTTTCGGCTATTAATTTGATGGCCTGGACGATAGTAGTTGTCTTACCTGTTCCCGGAGGGCCGTGAATGATGGCTACATCAAGGCTTGATAATATTTGGTTTACTGCTTCATTTTGAAATTGGTTTAGAGAAGAAATCTGTCTCGGGTTATCCAGGTGGAAGAATTTATTTTCAGCTTTTCCGAGAAAAATATTCCTTAATTCTGCAAGACGGTCACCTTTAGCTTCCATAACCTGCTTTAATGCTTTTTCCATTTCGAGATAGGTGCGCTCATCGAAAAGAAGATCTACGCCCAACATTCCCAGACCTATCCAATCCGGTAAATCTTTGGCGTTGAGGACGATTTTCATTTTATTTCTATCTACATAATTAATGATACCAATTCGATCAGGGTTACGCACCCCAGCCTGGCTGGTATAAAAACTTACCGTTTTTCCCGATCGGAAAGCATGGGGTTGATTAAGGGCTTTTCCTCTTTGTACTTCAACAAAAGCGCGTTCACCATAAGTATATCCGGAGCTGACTACTTCCAGCGGATTCCAGGTATATCCTTGTTTTCTCTTCTCGTCGAGTGTTAACGATTGAACATGTGCTTTGAATCGATCAAAGTCTTCTTCTTTTTCAATAAGTAAAGCTTCCAAAAGCTCTCGCAGCTCATTTTTAGTATCTTGCATAGTATCTTAAGTTGATTCCAAATATCGCAAAGAATTAATGGCTTATCCTTAAAACTCAGATATTATTGATTTATATTTACAACTTTCACCGATCTTGATTTTAATACGGAGTTTTAATGAGTAAGCGTTTTCCCTTTTATCAACAACTAGACCAGATGGATTGTGGACCAACCTGTCTAAGGATGGTTGCGCAGCATTATGGTAAAAGTTATAGTCTTCAATCGCTCCGGGAAAAATGCCATATAGATAGGGAAGGCGTCTCCCTTCTTGGGATTACCGAAGCTGCCGAAAGCATTGGAATGCGGACTTTGGTGATTAAGCTTCCTTACGATAGTGATGCTGATGATAACCCTTCTCTCCAAAATATTCCTTATCCATGTATTGTTCATTGGGAACAGCGACATTTTGTAGTCGTTTATGATGCCAATCAAAAATATGTATGGGTAGCTGATCCGGCTAAAGGGAAAATGAAAATGCCCCGAAAGGAGTTTGAAAATGGCTGGATAAGTGATGGTGATAAAGGCATAGCTCTTTTATTAGAAACTGCGCCGGAATTTTATGAAGAAGAAGGTGAAAAAATAAAGAAAACGGGGATCGGTTTTTTATTCAAATATTTCCGACCATATAAAAGGTTAATTACTCAATTGGTGATTGGATTATTGCTTGGAAGTTTGTTCCAGTTGATATTTCCATTTTTGACACAGGCTATTGTTGATATAGGTATTGAAAATCAGGACATCAATTTTATTTACCTGATCCTGATGGCGCAATTGATGTTGTTTTTAAGTCAGACGGCTGTCAATTTTATTCAGAGCTGGATTTTATTACATATAGGTACGCGAATCAACATTAGTATACTTTCCGATTTTTTGATTAAATTAATGAAATTACCCATTGCATTTTTTGATTCAAAAATGATTGGTGATTTATTACAAAGAGTCTACGACCACGAGCGGATTAAAACCTTTTTGACGACTTCAACGCTTTTGACCCTGTTCTCCTTTTTTAATCTGATAGTTTTTGGAGTTGTTTTACTGATCTATAACAGCTATATTTTTCTCATCTTTTTTGTTGCGAGTATTCTTTATCTGGGTTGGATAAGTATTTTTCTTAAGAAAAGAAAAGTTATTGATTACCAGAACTTTGAGCAGATGTCGGAGAACAGGAGCGCCTTGATAGAATTAGTACAGGGGATGCAGGAGATCAAGCTTCAAAATAGTGAAAGGCGTCGGCGTTGGCAGTGGATGTATATTCAGGCAAGGATATTTAAAGTAAATATCAAAGCACTGGTCATTTCGCAGTATCAGGATGCCGGAGCCGGATTCATTACACAGTTAAAGGATATTCTTATTTCGTTTGTCGCAGCAAAGGCGGTGATTGACGGGGAGATGACGCTGGGTATGATGCTCGCTGTTCAATATATTATCGGTCAACTTAATGCACCATTACAGCAAATGATCGCTTTCGTTCGGAATTTGCAAGATGCCGAAATCAGCTTGGAAAGACTTGGTGAAATACATGATAAAGACGATGAGGAAGATGTGAATGAACCCCACCTCGAAGTGATTCCCGAGAACGCAGATATAAAATTTGAAAATGTAAGCTTCCAATACAATAAGCTTTCTGATATGGTATTGGAAGAGGTGGATTTGATAATACCTAAGGGAAAGGTCACCGCGATTGTAGGAACAAGTGGCAGTGGAAAAACAACTTTGGTCAAATTGATGCTTGGTTTTTATGCTCCGACCAAGGGAACGATTCGGGTGGGGAGTATCGGACTTGAAAATATCAGCAAGCGTTTATGGCGTTCCAAATGTGGCGCCGTGATGCAGGACGGATATATTTTTTCAGATACCATCGCTAATAATGTTTCGGAGAGTGAAGGCATAGTAGATAGAGTGAAATTGCTAAAAGCAGTGAAAACGGCTAATATTCAGGAGTTCGTAGAGACACTCCCTTTACACTATAATTCTATGATCGGCGCTCGTGGAAATGGCATTAGCCAGGGACAAAAGCAACGATTATTGATCGCTAGAGCAGTCTATAAAAATCCTGAGTTCCTGTTTTTTGATGAAGCCACCAATGCCCTTGACGCGAGGAATGAGCGGGTGATCATGGAAAACATGAATGAATTCTTTGAAGGTAGAACAGTTGTGGTCGTTGCTCACCGACTGAGTACCGTAAAAAATGCGGATCAAATTGTCGTTATTGAAAGAGGGAAGATTGTTGAACAAGGAACGCATGAAAAATTAGTAGCATTAAAAGGTTCGTATTTTTACCTGGTGAAAGATCAACTGGAATTGGGAAACTAAACAGAGGTGAGAGGTCCTAAGTCAGGCAGCCATATTTTGATCTCTGACCATTGACTCCTGACCTTATAACATCAGGGTTTAAACAGCGCATTATGTCTGAGATAAAATACATCGAGGATCCTGAAGAAATTCGTTTGAATGAGGACAGGGAATTACAGCAAATACTTGGCGATCCACCGAGGCATTTATTACGTTGGGGCAACACGTTTATATTTGTTGGGGTGATGGTTTTTTTGGCTTTGGGCTGGTTGATTAAATACCCGGATGTTGTGTCGTCAAGAGTGATACTCACTACCCAGCAGCCACCGATAAGGGTTTTTGCGGAAGCTCCGGGAAAATTGAGTGAGTTTAGGATTCAGGATAATCAAAAAGTCGAAGAAGGAATGATCCTGGCTATTCTTGATAACCCTGCTGAGCTGAAAGATGTGGAAACACTGGATTCTTTTTTATTAAAAATCCAGGATATTTTTGCTGAACCGAAGATCGTGAAAGTTGAAATTCCAAGGAATCTAAGACTGGGGAATCTCCAAAAGGTCTACTCAGATTTTTCAAAGAGCTTTGATGAGCATGTTTTCTTTTTGAATAATAATAATACTTATTCAAAAATCAATAACCTCGAAGAACAGATCAAAAAACTGGAAGAATTAGGCATGGCCTATAACATCCAGATTAAGACCTTAGAAGAGGTAGCAGAAATTTCTCAAAGAGAATTGGATCGTAATCAGGAATTGAAAAAAACTGGAAGTATTAGCGAAATCCAACTGGAAAAGGCAGCGGCAGATTATCTACGTAACCGCCACCAACAGGAAACACTGGATAATCAAATTATCAATAATAATTTGTTGATAGAACGAACCCGGATGCAGATTCTTGAGATGAACCAGCAATATGATAACAGTCGATCTTCGGGGATATTTTCAATACAGGAAGACATCACGAATATCCAAAGTGCCGTAGACAACTGGAAAAAGGTGTTCCTGATTAGCGCACCAATCACCGGGCAGGTATCGTTGACCAATTTTCGGAGTGCACAACAGTTTATCAACCAAAATGAACAACTACTCACCATCGTTCCTGAATCTGCGAATGAAATAATCGCCAAAGGAATACTTCCACTTTTTGGATCAGGAAAAGTAAAACCCAACATGCGAGCCAATATTCGTTTGGATGCATATCCCTATCAGGAGTTTGGGAGTGTGGAATGCAAAGTAAATAACATTTCGCTCGTTCCCATAGGCGAAGGGTTTGTAGTAGAACTCAGTGTACCTCAACCCTTGGCGACCACCTATGATAAGATCATTCCATTCCAACAGGAAATGCCGGGAACTGCAAATATTATTACAGAAGACCGCCGAATCCTTGAGCGGATTTTTGATCAGATTTTGAGTATTATTTGGAATGATTAATTAAGGAGACTAACCGTTGATTGAATTTCTGCCATCAAATCCCTTTCAATGGTTTAAAATAATAACTTCTCACCTCAAACGCTAAACTTCCAAACACCACTAAGTACTCAATTCCAACCACCCAAAGATTCTCGAAATACTCAGGATAGCTATAATTGATATAAGTCAGCATAATCAGCGCAGACCAAATCACCGGAAAACGAAAACGGGTAAAGATGCAAAGCACCAAAGGCATCGCCACATACCAGGGATGTACGGTGGTGGCTAAAAATAAGTAGGTACAAATGGCAAAAAGAAAGGCACTAAAAATGTTTTTATAACTAACTTTCTTTTCTGTATAAGTACGATAAATGATAGTAGCAAGAACGGTTAAGCCTAATATGGGCCCCAGGATTTGAATCATGTTATAGCCTCGGACTTGGGTGCCGATCCACCGGAAGAGATAGTAGAAGCTTGCATTAAATTCAAATTTTTTAAAATATAAATCAAGACTGCTGGCAAAGTTATTTATAAAAGCCTGATTGAGAAGAGGAGAAAAGCAAACTAAAAGCGTCAGACCCAGGATAAAAAAGTATTGTAAGCTTTTTTTCCAGCCAAGACGTTTGATTAAAAAAGGCAAGAACATTAGCGGTAATAATTTCGAAACAACAGACAAAGCAAAAACCACCGCGGATAAATTATTCCTTTTTTTTACCAATAACCAAATAGCTAAAAGTAAAAAGAAAATCATCGCTCC
>JBLHJZ010000383.1:0-5247 GCA_047619515.1 Saprospiraceae bacterium
CCGTTGGGATGTTCGACCGTGATATTTTTTCTTTGACCATTGTCTGCTACCCCGGCAGCATAATGATCCACATACCATTTTGCATTTTTATGCTTATGAAAAGCCACATTGATTTTACCTCCGGCTACAATTTTTTCGGGGTATAGTTCATTGATTTTGGTAGCACCCAATATAGTAACCAGGCCTTTTTGCTTTGGTATTTCAATCACGTCGCCGGCTTTGAGGATGAAATTACTACTGGCTGTCTTGTCTTTCAGTATATTGTCGAGCTCCACAACGATAAATCCTATATCCTCTTCTTGCCGGTAAAGCGTTATCCCTTCTGTAAAGGCTTCTTTGGTCATTCCGCCTGCTCTTTCGACGATACTAAGCAGTCTTTCATTATCATTCATTAATGGATAAGGACCGGGGTATTTCACTTCTCCATTTATAGTGACCACATTTTGTAACTCAAATTCCGGTACTTTTCTGACGATGACCAGGTCAAAAGGTGCGAGGTCAAAATCCCCTCCGTTTGAAACAACATTTAGATCGTCATCAACAGTTAAGGTAGCTATGATTGTTTCTGTAGGTTGATCATTATTAAAAACTACTCTAAAAACCTCTACCCTGCTTTTGGCTGCCTCTAGTTTTAATCCACCTGCCATAGTGAGGATATCCTTTAGCGAGAAATTTTCCGCATATTGAAACGCCCCTGGTTTTCTTACTGCTCCGGAAACATTAACGGTTGCATCATCTGTAAAGGTTGAAGTAGAATATACCCTTAGTTCATCGTTGGGTGATAGCACTATGTTATCAGCAGAGGAGGGATCAGTGAGTGCTTTTTGAATATCTATCCGGATAAAATTTACTTTCTTCTCATTATTAGGATCCAGCCTACGGAGATAAGCAAAAGGGGTGGCATCAGACTGGAGTCCTCCTGCAAGTAAAATAGCATCTTCGATTCTTATTTCTTTCCCAACACTAAACGGTATTTTGATCGGGTTGCGAACTTCACCAACGACACTAAAAACAGCATCGTCTACAAATCGCTCCTGCGCATAAATAATGAGTTTATCTTTAGGCTTTAAAGCAAGATTCGCAACAGTATTAGGATTAGTGATAGCTGATTGAAGGTCTATTCTTTCATATCGGACGGTTCCATCAGTATTGGATCGTTGGATAAAGGCAACATCTGTTCTGGCTTCTTCATTTAAGATGGCTTTTTCTATCAGCTCACTGACCTTCATATCATTGGTCAATTCAAATCTTCCTGGGAATTCTACTGCGCCAGCTATTTCGATAAAGTTTTTATAGGGTTTTGCTATGGTTTTGACCTGAACTATATCCCCGCTTAATAATTGAAAATCTTTGCCGGATTGTTCGAGATCCCTATAGTCGACGTCTATGATCTCTTCTTTATCGTTGACAAACCTTTTGATTTGAATATTACCTTTATAAGCATTGTCTTTAAACCCACCGGCAAATTCAATAAGCGTTTTTAATTCCTCTCCTTTTACTAGTTCAAAGGTGTATCCTTTTTTTACTGCTCCGGATATTGAAACCAGCCGATCGGCTATCGGAATATGGATATAATCATTTTCCTGAAGATAGTATTCGTTTTGGATAGAAGGGTCGAGTAAGTATTCGTAAATGTCAATCTGCTTCGGTTGTTCTCCGGCTCGAATGAGTTGAATATTTCTGACAGAGCCAATATCGCTGGGACCGCCAGCAGCAACCAATGCATTAAAAGCTGTATTGATGGCAGGGATGGTAAAACTACCATAATTGATGGCCTCTCCGACTATGTTGATGGTGATGGTTCTGGAGTAATTTATGGTGACTTCAAATTCTTCCGGTCTAAAACGGTAGTAGTTGGAAAAGCGATTGCTGAGTAAGTCTTTGGCTTTACCATAAGAGATCCCTTTTAGGTAAATCCGTGGCATTTGAGAAGGAGTGATAAATCCGGATTTATTGATTTCATACACCCCACCTTCCTGAGAAGCACCCCATATCGAAATAGCTATGATATCACCGACGCCAAGTACATAAGAATCCGGTGGTTTAATATCTTCGGACTGGCGATAGAGTTGGATGCTTTTGTTCCGGAAAACATGTTGCCCATATACGAGGGAAGGTGGAAGCGTTTCCTGGTATTCATCAATAAGCTTTTCGGCAACATTCTGCTCATAATCTACCGCTTTTATATCTTCTATTGCGTTTTGGGTACTATCAACAATGACTTGATCCGGTATGGGTTGCGGATCAGGATTTACGGGAGGAGCCGTGGTTCCTGCTTTTTCAGCTTCGATTTCAGCGATGACCTCTTCTATCGCTTTTTGGACTTCTATTAGCCGGCCGGGATCAGATTGATCTACGTTATCAATATCTATTCCCCTTTCCAAAAGCTTTTGTCGCATTAAATCCTCATCAATACCAAGTTTGTTTAACTCTGCTCTTGCTTGCTGTTCCGTAACCGGTGGTTGTGAGAAAAGGATGTGTACGAAGAGTAACAGCGTAATGACTCCAAATAGTCTTTTCATATTTGTGCTTAACAGTTAATGTCTTTGCGGCCAGAATGGTAGCCTTTTGTAAAGGACTGAAACCGAGGACGAATCGGTTTAAGAAAAATAATTCAACCGCAAAAGTAAGTAGTTTCTGCTAATTACATAATATAATTATGGTTAATTTGTAATCCCCGGTAGGTAAGAAGCATGCCAATCGGTCGGCCTCTTGCGCAGATTTTATTTCAGTTTCTTTTTGTCAGGTTTGGGTTTCAATGAATCCAAGGATTTAGAACTTAACAAAATAGACATTTGATCAATAGCAGCTTTATTAAGTAGCTCCAGTCGCTGTACCTGATCGCTATCCCATTCGACAAGGCTGGCATTTAATGCTTGCAAATTAGAAAGAACCAGTAGCTGTTCTGTCGTTGCATGATCTCGCATATTTCCCTTTAGCTTTGGATTTGTCTGTTTCCATTCTTTAGCGGTTATTCCAAATAGTGCCATATTAATTAGGTCTGCTTCATTGGCAAAGAACAAGCCTTCTTTTTTGGTATATTGTAATTTTGGAGGTATGAGATGAGTGCGAACTGCTTCCGTATGGATACGATAATTTGCTTTAGACATAATGCGTTTAACGTCCCATTCTGTATTGAGTGCTTTTGATTCTTCGGATTTGAGCCTTTGAAATTCTTTTACAATATATAATTGGAATCGTGGAGATAGCCAAAGGCAGAAGTTGAAAGCGATATCAGGATGTGCGAAAGTACCTCCATATCGACCTGTTTTAGATTGAATTCCAATTGCATTTGTTAGTTCAATCCACTTCGTTGCTGATAGGAGAAATCTATTTACCCCTATCTTTTCTTTAATTCCATGCAATTGCATGGAATTAAAATCCGGGTTGTACAGTTCTTCCCATACTTCTAAATATTCGATAGTATTTTGGTTTCGAAGCCAATTCTCAATGTGCCTGCCACTGCCATCAAATCTACGGTCTATATCTGTAAGTGAGATATAATCATTTTTATTTTCCTGAAGTAGACCTATGTCTGTACCCTCAACATTAATAGTTTTCTTTTTAGCCATAGTCTTTGATCTAAAGGTAACGGATTCGTTAAGTTTAAAGCATGAGGAATATTCGCAGCTAGCCAATTTAATCCTTAACCGTGCGGAATTCCGCACAGTTAGAATGCAAAGATGAGAATTTGATAAGAAAGAGCCAAATATTAAGAGTATAAGGCTTTGTGGCGAATATCTTTTCTTTCCTTACTTGAAAATAACCCGATAAAAGCTGAACTTGCGGCTTTTTACGAAAACCGCCCTATTCATTTGGAAAATATACACCCCATATTTGATAGATTACTCCAACGGGAGGATCGGGAGCAAAGACTCAGGCAAAAAGCCAAAGCCTTGTGGTTGACCGGACTATCCGGATCGGGTAAGAGTACGATTGCCCAGGCGCTGGAACGGGAGTTACACAATAAAGGCTTCTTTGCCCAGGTACTGGATGGCGATAACATCCGTAGCGGGATAAATAGTAACCTCGGATTTTCCATCGAAGACCGAAAAGAGAACATCCGGCGAATAGCAGAGATCGCTAAACTTTATGTCAATAGTGGCGTTATTGCTATCAATTCTTTTATTAGCCCAACCACTGAAATCAGGTCATACGCCAAATCCATCATTGGAGAATCTGATTTTATAGAAATATTTATCAACACTCCGTTGGAAGTTTGTGAAACCCGGGACGTCAAAGGACTGTATAAAAAGGCCAGAAGTGGCGAGATTAAAGGTTTTACAGGAATAGATTCGCCCTACCAGGCACCAATAAATCCAAATTTAGAAATTAAAACAGCTAATCAAAGTGTTCGGGAGTCCGTAGCGGCTATTCTCGAATTCATTTTACCTATTATAAAAATAGACGCATGAATTATCATTTGAACCATTTGAAAGAATTAGAATCCGAGTCGATATTTATATTGAGAGAAGTGGCTGCCCAGTTTGAAAACCCGGTACTGATGTTCTCTGGTGGGAAGGATTCAATTCTTATGGTTTACCTGGCTCAAAAGGCTTTTTATCCAGCTAGAATTCCTTTTCCACTATTACATATAGACACCGGGCATAATTTTACGGAAACTATTGCATACAGGGATTTCCTGGTGGAAAAAATGGGTGCCCGATTGATAATAGGCTCTGTTCAGGAGGCTATAGACAAAGGGGTAGTAAAGGAGGAAAAGGGCTATAATGCCAGCCGAAATGGTTTGCAAACAGCGGCGCTGCTGGAAGCTTTGGAGCAAGGGAAATATGATGCAGCACTCGGAGGTGCCCGCCGGGATGAGGAAAAAGCCAGAGCAAAAGAAAGATTTTTCTCTCACCGGGATGAATTCGGCCAGTGGGATCCCAAGAATCAGCGACCGGAATTATGGAACCTGTTTAATGGAAGAAAGCATTTTGGAGAGCATTTTCGAATTTTCCCGATAAGCAACTGGACAGAATTGGATGTCTGGCAGTATCTGGCGATGGAAAAAATACCCTTGCCGAGTCTTTATTTTGCCCATAAACGCAAAGTGTTTGAAAGAGACGGAACCTTATTGGCTGATAGTGAATATATCCCAAAGAAGCCACAGGAAGAAGTGAAAGAAATGATGGTTCGTTGTAGAACGATTGGCGATATCACTTGTACCGGTGTATGGCAATCGAATGCTACTACTATCGAGGAAATTATCGAAGAGGTTGCTACGACCCGAATGACGGAGCGTGG
>JBLHJZ010000384.1:0-5240 GCA_047619515.1 Saprospiraceae bacterium
CTCGCCGTCAACGCCATATAAGTGATACTCGGATTCTGCGTTCCGGAACTAGTCATACAAGAACCGTCCGTTACAAAAACATTAGGAACCTCATGCAATTGATTCCACTTATTCAATACAGATGTTTTTTTGTCTCTACCCATTCGGGCAGTACCCATCTCGTGGATACAAGCGCCCGGCGCTGTGGCATCATTATAAGACTGGATGTCTTTGCAACCTGCGGCTTCCAACATTTCTACGGCACACTTTACACCATCCACTCTTAGCTTTGCTTCGTTTTCCCGGAGCTTCGCATCGAAGGTAATGATGGGCATTCCGAACTTATCCTTTTTATCAAAATTGAGGAACATCTTATTATCATGATAAGGCAATAATTCCCCAAAGCAAGTCATGTTGATATAGTAAGGGCCGGGTTTAAAAATTGAATTTTTCAAATCTTCGCCTATCGCCCCTTCGGCCATATTATTTCCTCTGGTGGCTTGCCCCTGATAACCAAAGCCCCGTAGATAATCTTTACGTCGGGTAGCCTCGTCAATATTTCTAAATCTTGGAATATAAAAACCACCGGGTCTTCGGCCTTTATAATAAGTGTCTTCAAATCCGGGTAACCTACCCGAAGCACCCATACCATAGTGATGATCCATCATATTATGTCCCAACTCCCCACTACTATTACCAAGACCATTCGGGAAAGTCTCAGAACGGCTATTGAGTAAAATAGCGGTAGTTCCGATAGTGCTGGCATTACAAAATATAATCCGTGCAAAGAATTCAATTTCTTCACCGGTGTTGGTGTCTTTGATCCTTACGCCGGAAGCCTTTCCTGATTTGGGGTCGTACACGATTTCATGAACCACACTGTCAGGGCGGATAGTCAGATTTCCGGTCTCTTCAGCAACAGGAAGGGTGGCAGAGAGGCTGCTAAAATAGGCACCATACGGACAACCTCTTACACAACGAGCCCTCGTCTGGCACTGCCCCCTGGTCCCTTTATGGACTTCCGGATTATACTCGCTAAGATTGGCGACCCGACCCGGAGTGATGACTCTTTCGGGATATACTTTAGCGACGGCTTCCCGCATATGTTGCTCGGCACAATTGAGCGGAAAGGCAGGGAGAAATTTTCCGTCGGGAACTTGCTTGAGCCCTTCTTTTTGACCCGCTACTCCGACAAAGGTTTCTGCATAATCATACCAGGGCTCAATGTCTTTATACCGTATCGGCCAGTCTACAGCGATGCCTTCTTTTAGATTCGCTTCGAAATCTATATCACTCCAACGATAGCAATGACGCCCCCACATGATTGATCGCCCGCCTACATGATGCCCGCGGATCCAGTCAAACCGTTCGACTTCGTCATAAGGATATTCGTCATCTTTATTGATCCAATGTTTGTGGTCTTCTCTTACCCACCAGTGGAGTCGATCCTGTTTGAAATAATGCTGGGCTCTTTCTTCGGCGGTCACTAGGTTTTGATTGCCCAACTCCCAGGTATCCAGATTAGCAGTAGGATAGTCTCCGTGCTTGACCATCCGGCCTCTTTCGAGGACGAGGGTTTTATATCCTTTTTTACATAGTTCCATGGCCGCAAAACCACCACTGATACCGGAACCGACCACAATGGCATCATAGGTAACGGATTCTTTTCCTTTTGAATTAAAATTCATATTGCCCAGGCTTTACCACCTGCTGCCTCCACAGAAATACAAGGTTCGTATTTTCCGGGCACAGGTAAATAGGTTAAATAATTTTTTGAGATTTCCTCTGTGGAAAGATAATAAGCGACAGTCTGTTGCTTGAGATCCAGGTAGGCTTTGCGGATATCTTTTAACGCTTCCGCTGTTGAACTATCTATTTTTTTGAGTAGCGCCAATTTTTTATCAGCGCCTAGTTTTAAGAACTTATTGACATCAGGAGTTGCTCCTCCAGTGGTGCCGGTCAGCTGACTGATTAAGCCTGTAAATCCTTGTTTGTAGGAGGCTTGATCTTCTTTGTTGTAGACTTTGTCGACCATGTGATCAATCATTCTATGTACGCCGACGTCAGTAGCGGAAGGACTGTCTGTCCTGGGAAGAATAACATCTACCAGATTTTTAATAAGGGCAAATTCTTCTTTACTAAAAAACTGCGGGATGAAATCTTCTGCTTTTTCAGAAATATCTGATTGACAACCTGAGAGTAAGGAAGTCATCAGCGGAACACTGATTGCGGCTCCCGTGGCGAGAGCTGCATATTTTATTATATCTCGTCTGTTCATGTGTGAAATTTAGGCAATTAAGGTACTATTTTTTTATAATAAAATTCAAACCTTAATTGCCTATTTCACCAAAGGACAGAAATCTTTTATAATGACTCCCTAAAAAGCTTCAACTGCTCCTCAAAAGTCTTCGCCAAAATCTCTTCAACTATACCACCTTCTATTGAAAAATTTTGGTTAAAAGAAGGCAGTGAAAAACTAGCAATGGTATTTTTGTTCATAAACTTAAACTTGTTGAGGGCGATTTCCAATACCGTTATTCCGCCACGGGCACCAGGTGATGTGGCCAACAAAAGCATAGGCTTACTGGCCCAAACGTCACCATCGATTCTCGAAATCCAATCAAAGATATTTTTAAAGGCAGTGGAATAAGCGCCATTATGTTCTGCAAAAGAGATGATGATGCCATCAGCGTTTTTGATGTGATCTTTAAATTGCTGAGCCAGTTGCGGGATACCGGATGCTATCTCCCTGTCGATACTGAAAATCGGCATTTCAAAATCGTTGAGGTCTAGTAGATTTATTGTAGCATCTGTTACTTGATTAGCTGCAAAACTAGCTAGTTGCTTATTGATAGATTGGCTGCTATTGCTTGCGCCGAAGGCCAGAATTTTTTTGCTCATTTGTTGATTTTTGTATAATGGTATTTAAAGATGAATAAACATAAGAGCAGGGGAGATGTTTAGATTTGGCTTAAAAAAACTCAGCGTGGGTTCAATTTGATTCTTTTGAACTCACGCTGAGTGAAGTAGTGCAAAATATATCCTAAAAACTAAAACCTAAGCCCCATATTAAGCCCTAAATTCAAAAAATGCTGGTTAAGCTCATTGAAGCCGGTAGGAGCGAGTGTATCGTTTTTGAGAAAAGGATTCGCTGAATATTCGATATTGGGTTCCAGGTAGAATTTTATATTTTCATTGAGCACAAATTCGTACCCGATACCAAAATTAAAGGTTATAATAAAATCTGAAAATTCATGGGTTTGTGGACTAGAAATTGGTGAAATTTCATTTCCGCCGTTTGAAACGATTTCATTAGTTGTCTTTTTTCCTACTTTAAACAATGTCTCTTGTCCGAGTTTTAGGTAAGGGCTATTGGCTTTGTCAGAAAGATTCCATTGTATGTCTACAGGAATGCCTAAGTAATAATTAAGATACTCGGTATTTATCCAGGAGTTTTTGAGCAGTGCGTTCCCATTTTCATCATGATCATTACCCAACAAAATACTATAATCTCTTTGGCCTGCTTTTAAAGCATTAAAACTCAACCCTGATAACAGGCTTAATCTTGGACTAAAATTTAGATAAATATTCCCGGCAATCGACCCGCTTAAAGGGTGATAAGGATCAAGGTGATCTGATTTTTTAAAAATATTAGTGACGATCTTTGGATTGAGCTCCGCACCGAAGCTGATAAATGGATCGTCCTGGCTAAAGAGATTGATGGCTAAAAAGAGTAGAACAGGGAGGAGTACTTTTTTCATGCGTATATTTATAACCTATAACGCCAAACTTTCCATCAGCGTTGGCTGCAAGGTAGAATTCATCTCTTTTAAAAAACGAGCCAGCGCTCTTCGCTTTTCCCCATCGAGGGTATAACTGATATAATGATTAAAATACTTTTCGAGATCAAAACCTTTGACCGGAGTAGGGAGGAGGTAGATCAATTGAGGGATGTGATCAAGACCGGATTTAAGTGCGCTATTAAATTGAGCTATAAATTCAGGGGCTAGCGGCTTATTGCTTACCCATGCTGCAAAGACAAAAGGTAGCCCGGTGTGTGCCGTCCAGGCTTCACCAAGATCATAACGGTATTTGTAAAAATCAAAAAGCTCAATAGTCCGATCACCAATGACAACTGCTGCTTGTCCTTTTTTGAGTGTTTTCTCAAATCCCGGAGTTGCTTGCGTCAGTTTAGGCTGGACTTTCCAATATTTGTCAAGGAGTATTTTAGCGAGTTCCACCGAAGTACGGGAGTGATAATCCAGGATGAGTTCTTTGACTTCATGGATCGGTGAATCACTGAAAATGCCAACTGTTTTCACTGCTCCTTCCGCGCCGATACAATAATCCGAAAGGATATACGGCGTCTTCAAATGAGGAATAACGGCCACGGGAACCAAGCCAAGATCCGCTTCTCCACTTTTGAGCTTGTCCGCACAGACCGATGGGATATCCAGGGATATTTCAATCTCATGCTGAATAGGGTTATTGAGCAGGCCGTACAAGAATGGCTTTGTATTTAGGTAGCTTACTGCGGTGACTTTTAGTTTCTTCATGGTTTATTTTGGACACAGAGACTTTGACGTGAGCTCAGCCGAACGTGCACAAAGTAGCACAGAGGGCACTGAGTTTTTAATGACCATTTAAATGTGAAATATCATTTTCTAATTCAACTTTAAAGGCTCCGTTTTGCCAATGCGTTTTATATAATCCGGTATTATGATGATGATAGTTTTCCATTTCTCTGAGATGTTGACCATTCACCAGACACATCATACATCGCAAGGTACGACCATGTGTACAGACCAGAATATGCTCCTCCTCTCTCTTTACCAATCCATCAAGAAACGCCTGAAGCCTATCCGCTAATGATCGGGCACTTTCGCCTTTCTCCAGACTGGCATCAAAGTTCCCAATGTCCCACTGTTCGATCAGTTTCGTATAATTATCCTTCATCCAAAGTTCATATTTTTGGCCTTCATGGATACCCCAGTTGATCTCATTAATCAAAGCCGTTTTCTCAAAAGGAATCGACTTGTGCTGAATAAGCGGCGCGACAGTCTGATGAGTTCGTTGCAAAGCAGAAGCAATGACTAGTTGGAAGTCTATATTTTTATAATGATTAAAAAAGGCTTGCGCCTGTTGTCGGCCTATCTCATTGAGTTCGCTATCCACACCACTTCCCTGGACTATTCCCAGTTTGTTGTATTCGGTCTCTCCGTGTCGGATGAAGTAGATGGTTTTTTTCATTGATATGTTTG
>JBLHJZ010000385.1:0-5238 GCA_047619515.1 Saprospiraceae bacterium
CTACTGCAAAAGTAAACCCATCTGTGGTCTCCGGTCCACCATTATGTACATAAGAGAGATTGCCCGCATCAATAGTTTCCTGCCGGAAAGTCATCCCTACTTCCATTGGATTGTTCACGAAAAACAGGGTTCCGTTTTCAGGAACTGTTACAACAGTATAAACCAGCTCCTCGGGCCCGTTATCATCATCTTCTGACAACAGAAAATTATTTGTAATCTGCCGCCCGCCGCCGGGAGGAGTCGGCATGAGCTCATTGTTCACCAAGTAAGGCGGGTTGGTACTGGTATTCGAGCAAAGCTCAAGCGACCATTCCTGAAGCGCTCCACCTACACCGTCTGTGTTATTCACAGCTACCTTGAGAGTCCAGATTCCGACTGGATTAAGGTTATTGAAATCAGATAAATTACCCTGTGGTTTGTAAGTTCCACCATTACATTGAATATCAAGCGTAGCCTCGTCGTCCAATCCCATATTAAAGGAGGTGGCGATGCCACAAGCATTAGAAAATAATAATACTTCAGTATTGTCCGGACTGATCAATGCCACATCAAGGTGTTTTACCAGATCATGAGACCCTTTGAGGTTCTTGACATTGAGATCATTGATGGCGCCTGTTGTATTGATCACGAGGGTGGATTCAATGGTCGGGGTACCAACACTAGAAATATTCAAAGGCACGTTATCACTTACGAAAACAGCACATTCAAATACCTCCGTATGAAATCCCAGAGGCACAGAATAGCTTCCATAACCACATTCGTTGAAAGGTCGAATCCTCCAAAAGTATAATTCATTTTTTTCTAAAATCGTACTGGCAGTAAAGGAAGTAGTGGTGAGTCCTGTGGCAGATTCCAGGAGGGTACCTGGAGCGAAAGAAGGACTGGTAGCAATCTCTATATCATAGGTATTCGCATTGGGCGAACCGATCCAGGTAAATTCCGGTGATTCTGATACCCCTGAGCTTCCGTTAGCGGGAGTTTGCAGTGTTATTGCAGAAAAATCGCGAAGTACGAGGTTGAAAGTTACATTTCTCATGATCGTATCTCCTCCCGAAGCCATAGCGGTAATTTGAATATCATAAAAACCTTCATCAACAATATTTGCAGTTTCGATAGTCAATGTCGCACTTTCGGAAGGCAAAATCGGATTGGCACTGAATACCGGATTGGCTCCTGCTGGTAAACCTGAAATTGAAAAAGAGACGGGGGAGTCATAATCCAATAAAGATAAGGTGCTTAAGTCGATTACGACATTATCCGGTACACAAGTCTGCTGATAGTAAGGTCCGGCATTAAGGGTATAGCCCGGAGTAGTGGCTTCGATAATCTGAAAATTAAAATTTGAATAATCAAAAAAGATATTCTCCGTTGCTTCTACTCTTATTCTGCCACCACCGGTGATTACATTCGGTATGTTCACGAAATGAGCACCGTCATTAGGCACATTCTGGGCAAGAATCATATCAGTATTAGATCCGCCATTACTGGAGAACCTGATATTTACTCTTTCACAATTCACCGGCGCCAGATCAGTATTGGCTACATCCCAAAGGACTTCAATATACTCACCCGCTTCAAAGATCTGATTAGTGTTTGGATATTGTACCAAAAAGGGGCCAGCCTGTTCAGTGGCTTCAAAAGAAATTTCATCCCAGACTACGCCACCTGCTTCCGTATTATTATCTCTGACGGTACACCTGAATTTTAAATTCCGGGTATAAGTTGGCAGTACCTCGGTGACCGATTGGGTATTTTGTAATATACTCTGCAACCTTGGAAAAACTCGCATAGGGCTGGCGACTGGAGGATAGGATCTAAAACTAGGGGCAGTAAGAAAAGGAGTACCCAAATCACTTAGTGGACCTAAATTATATTGCTCCCAACAATAAGTAAGGTCATCTCCATTCTGATCACTTGCGATTGCGCTTAATTCAAAAGGAGTCCGCATAGGGATATAAAATCCATTTTCATAATTCAATACCAATTCGGGCTTATCATTGGCAGCCGGGATGATATCCGGGCAATCACCTGCTCCGCCACCATCATCGTGAGAATGATTGTAAATCTGTTGGAGAGAACCGACATGAAAATAATGATCACTGCCAAACTGTACATTTTGGGTGCCACAGGCTCCTGCATAAGACATGATCGTACTACCGCTACCCGGCTCATACGCACTGCCTGAAGCCCTTTGGGCTATGATGTCTACAGGAGGCGAACCTATCGTCCCTTCACAATTGTCCCAGGTATGCCCGGCTGTAAATTGGTGCGCTACTTCATGAGCCGCTACGTCCAGAATAATATTATTAAGATTGCTACTGTACTGGCAGGTTACACCCCTACCTTTTCCATTTTGAGAACAGACCGTTCCCCCGGCAATTCCACCTACATCAACACAGGCTACGGTCATCACATGTCCCACATCATAGGCAGCAGAACCAATGACCATATCCAGGTTATCTTGATTTTGTTGTAGCAATGCGCTTCCCATAGTCACATTGGTATAGGGATCAGTAGATGCATCAGTATAGATCAATTGATCATTATCATCAATCAATACAAACCGAATAGCAGCTTCTGGCGTAAATACAGAGTTGAGAACATTGACGACAATATTCACGGCTGACATACCTCCGGAGACCGTTCCGCCATGCAAAGCCGTCCATTCAGCTACGCCAGCTATAGCAATTTTATATTCTAAAAGTTCTACTGCTTCTACTTCCACACTTCGGCTACTTGCGCTAGTATGATCGTGGAATTCTTCACCAGGTACAAAACCTTCTATCGGAGAATTGGTATGTAAAAATTCATCGTCATTATGCACGCCACAGATGAAATTATAATCATCAGGAATCGATTGGTTTTTTTTATCATAAACGATATAGGTATCGTGTACATTTTTAGCATAAGGTTCTATGTAATACCTAGCGGTCGGGGTATTAAAAATCGCATAGAAACCAAGGTCAGAATAAACGAAGCGTACCTTTACTGATTTATCGAGCTCACTATATCCGGCAAATGATTTGATGTTCGGATACCTCGCCGCAATACCCGGCATCATGACAGGGGATTCATAGATTTTAAATGGGTGGATTTGGCCATCTGGTAAAGGAAACTCGAGCTTTAAAGGCTGATTCCGAGCAGCGGCAGTCCGCTCCATCGGTGCATTCTGAAGATAGGACTTTATCCCGACCAGATCCAAGGCAAAAGTTTGGTACTCATCGGGGATGAGGCCACGCTCATTTTCCGCATTGAGGACAATAGCGTTTTCATTAGCGTTGCTCCAAAAATCATTGACTTGGGCACTTATCGCCGAACTTATTAAAATAGCTAGGAATAAAAAAAGTGTACGCATTTTTATCATTATTTAGATTTTTTTTTAAATAGCGAGATTTATACTGGTTTTTATAAAGAACTTCAAAAACTGTTAATAGTTCTACCAATGCGGAGTATCCCACAAATATACCTCTGAAATTAAGGTTTTTAAAATGATATATCGTTAATTGTCGGGTAGTTTATGAAGAAAGCGATATGGAATGAGTAATCGGTGACTTGTTTGTAAGTGAACTAAGACTGCATCATATATTAATAGGTAAAAAAGCGGACAGGTTGCCAAGGGAAGTCATTCTTTGACGTGCTCAGAACGACAGCCTCTATAAAAGCCAGCTTATTCCTTTTCTCGATTCGCAAGCTCTCCTTCGATAAACTCAGGACATGCCACGAAAGGACACATTCCTAATTCCTAATTCCTAACTCTTCCACCATCAACCTCGCTGCCTTAGCCGAAGCCCCTGCATTTCCCAATCTATCCTGCAATTCCATATATCCGGTTTTTATCTCCGATGGATCATCCAGAATCCTTTGAAGGGCCACCTTTAGATTAGGGGTATTAAAATCTGCCTGTATCAATTCTTTGACCAAAGGACGATCAAGGATAAGATTTACCAGGGAGATATATTTTATATTTACCAGGCTTTTGGCTATCCAGTAGGAGAGGAGGCTGCCTTGATAGCAGACGACCTGAGGTACTTTGAACAAGCCTGTTTCGAGGGTGGCAGTTCCTGAGGTTACCAAAGCTGCTGTAGCGACTTGCAACAGATCGTAAGTTTTATTTTGTAGAATTTTGACGGTGCTACAATTTTTCTTTGTTATAATATTATTATAAAAATCGATGGAAATAGAAGGTGCCGCTCCGATGACAAACTCATAATCCGGGAAGTCTGAGACGACCTGCAACATTCCCTCAAGCATTTTGCTAATCTCTTGCTTTCGGCTACCCGGCAATATCGCAATGATTGGTTTTTCAGAAAGTCCCTGTTTAGCTTTGAAATCAGCATCCAGACTACGCTTATGGATCACATCAAGCAGCGGATGCCCTACGAAATCCACGTCCATAGCGTATTTTTTATAGAAAGCTTTTTCAAAAGGTAATATCACAAACATCCGGTCGATGTCTCTTTTGATTTGATGAACCCGTTTGCTGTTCCATGCCCAAATCTGTGGAGAGATATAATAAAAAACCTTGATTCCTTGTTTTTTGGCCCACTTTGCAATCCGGAGATTAAAGCCAGGGTAATCAACCAGTATCAACACATCAGGTCGGAAGGCTAGAATATCCCTTTTACAAAAGCTTATATTTTTAAAAATAGTACGAATATTCTGCAGCACTTCTATAAATCCCATAAATGCCAAATCCCGATAATGCTTTACTAAAGTACCTCCGGCGGCTTCCATCAAATCGCCACCCCAAATCCTGAAGTTTGCCGCCTTATCTTCCTGCTTCAAAGCTTTCATCAGATTGGAAGCATGTAAATCACCCGATGCCTCTCCGGCGATGATGTAATAAGTCATTGCCCTACAATAAATTCCCAAAAGGTATAAATCCAGATAGCTCCAAAAATAAGCGTAGGAATAACAATTCCTCTCATGCTTTCATCATTATTTTTAGATTTTTGGATTTGGAAAGGAATAAAATTAAAACAAATGGCAATTAAAGCAACCGTCCGAATCCGCCAGTCAATATAAGTTGGATCGACAGTAATACTTAAGAGGTATAAGATACCTTTAATCAAAGCAAAACCTAAAGCAGGAAAAGCTATACCATTTAAAAAACCAAAAATAAAGCTATCTCTGTTAAAAAAATTCATATCTCTTTTATAAGTTGTATCTTCTTTATAATTTTATCCTAAATCCTAAATCCTAAATCCTAAATCCTAATTCCTAATTCCTAAATCCTAA
>JBLHJZ010000386.1:0-5236 GCA_047619515.1 Saprospiraceae bacterium
CCAGTGACGGGATTATAATAAAACCGTTGATTATGCCAGGCAATTCCATGGTAAGCACTAAATGCATCGCAGATGGCAAAATACTTGGCCATTCTTTCAAGATCAAATATGTCTTCGATAGCAACTTGTCCTTGTTTGTACTGTTCCAATAGGATTACAGCCTGTTCAAATTGATCATTAAGTATTGTGTCTGCTAACGTTTTATTTTCATGAAAAGGAGTGACAGGGGCTACCTGGGGAGATTTGATACTGATTTTTATTTCATGGTCAATCCCTTCAGTTTCAACCCTTTGTCTTTTCATCCCCGCCCAGAAGCCTTCTTCTGAGAAGCGAACAATTGGGCCTTCTCTACGATTTTGTCTTTCCAATAATATTTTATCGAAATGCTCTTCAATAGCGTATACTCCTTGAGGTTTTTCATTCAATTCAACGATTAAAAAATCGTAATAAGTAGTCAGGATATCTTCCTGCCTGAATAATTCGTGTAACATCCACTCTAGTAAATAGGCACGGGCTTTAGGCGTATGGAGGGAGAAATAGCGCAGTCGGTTGAAGGATTCTCCTGTTTTTGTTTTGACTCTGAAAGACCATTTATTGTCTTCCAAATGGTCGAGCCAATCTCCCTTTAGGCGAAGGTTGGCTTTGGTGGCTTTGTTATCTGCTTTATTGACAATTTTTGTTTTTACCCAATCGTCTTCACTGCTTTCCAGAACACCATTTTGAAAAGCCTGATTCCTCTTTTTTGTAAGTTTTTTGATGGCCTTATCTTCTAATTTTAGCTGTATAGTTTGAGGTGACCAGCTATCCGTTGTCATTAGATTTCCTTCACTCGTTTTTTGAACAAGTAGATCATCAAAGTACACCGGGTATTTCCCATTGGTAAACACATAGATGCTAATCTTTTCTACTGCTTTATAAGAAGGAACCCGAAAATTGATTTCCAGCAGTTCCCAACCGCTCACGGATTTGATGATACTTTGAGTACCTTTATAAAATTCTCCTTCTCCGTGACCGGAAACTACAAGATGCCCATCGTCTCCACCTCTTTCGCGGTATCGCCATACAGACACTTTATACATTTCGCCAGCTTTAAAATCGGGTAAATTAAACCCTGCGCCATATTGATTTTCTTTTGCTGTTTTTAAAAAGGAAGAAAATTTTCCACTTCTGGAGTAGTCGCCGTTTTGAGTTTTGGCTGCATTAAAATGAATACCACTGGATATAAAATGATCAGCGTCCACTACTTCCATATCGCAATAAAAGGTTCCGGAGACAGCAGACTGAGGGCCGGATATATCAGCAGGAAGAAATAAGTATAATAAAGCCGCTACTATAGCTAGACTGGCAGCCAATAGTATAAATTTTTTAGTCGATCTGTTGGATGTAGCATCCGAAATTATCATACAATCAAGTCCGGTTGATCTACAATAGAAAGTCTGGTTTGTTCAGAAAGTTGGGTTATTTCGTTTTTAGCTTTGGAGAGTTGGTCTATAGAGTCTGCCTTACAAATAAAAGAGAGATCCATCCCTTTTTCAAGGGTATCCAGCCTTTTTAATTCGACATAGGAAAAGATAGCACTCAACATTTTAGTAATCTTGTCGAGGTCTTCGGTGTCTGTGGTAATATTTACGAACATACGATCTTCCCGTTGGAAAGCACCTTTTTTAGTAAAAAGCTTGTTTAGATACAAAATACCAATAATGAGGGTAAAAGCAATGACAGCAAGTATCGGCTGATTTGCCCCACCTGCCAGGCCGACACCGATGGCAAAAAACAAGAAGGTTAATTCTTCCGGATCTTTGATCGCTGCTCTGAAACGAACAATGGATAAAGCACCTACCAAGCCAAGAGAAAGTGCAATCGAAGATTTTACGATCATGATGATGAGGAGTGTTCCAAGCGCTAAGGGCAGAAAATTACTCCCGAATTTTCGTCGGTTGGAAACGGCATTCCCAAAATGAATATAAAATAAGCGTAGGCTGGAAGCCAGAACGGCAACTACCAGAATGTTTAGTAAAAACTCATCGAAAGGGACATTATTGGTGAATTCCTGAATGTACTTCTCCTGTATTTTCTGTATTAAATCCATTTATAGCAGTGTTTTTGAGCCGCAAAAATACAGTTTAGTCTTGTTAATAAAGCAATTAACTTCTTTCATTTTCGTACAATTCTCTCTTTTTTAGTAGTTTTCGTTTTTATTGATGTCAGAAAGTCGAGGCCTCTTTATCGCAACAGGGTATCATTGTCTGCTAAGCAATTTTTAGTATAGACTTTTGAAAATAATGAAATGTAAAACATGTTAAAACGCTGTTTATTTTTCTGGATGTTGGTGTTTTTCGGAACACTACTCAATTCCTGTGAGCAAGGCTCGAATAACAAGATCAAAGAATATCTCTTCTTAGGACACACCTACCAATGGGGCGTCAAGGATAACAACCGGATTGATTACCGGTTTGAAGGATTTAATTTCGAAAAATATGATCAGATTTGGCTAGGTGGGGATATGGCTGCAAGGACTAATGAAAGCCTGGCGACCTTAAATTATATGGATAGTATTTTTGATTTATCAGTGCCGACAACCCATTGGACATTAGGCAATCATGACATAAACCATGGCGCTTTATCTCAAATAGAAAGCATTACTGGCCGGAAAAGTTATTATACCAGTACTTTTGATGGGATCAGCCTAGTCGTCTTGAACACCAACGAGTTTCATCATCCATTATACTCGCCTAAACCTCATGAATGTGAAATGCTGGAAGATCAGCTTCAGTTATTGCAAAACCTGGCAGATACGATTCAAGATGTTTCCCATGTGGTAGTCTTACATCATCATGCTCTGTTGACCAATGAAATGACCCATGATTCCCTAAAGATGAATAAGATTTTTAATTTATATAATGAAGATGTCAGGGTAGACTGCGCTAGTAAATATACCTTTGAAAGTAAAATATATCCGATTTTAAAGAAAATACAGAAAAAAGGGATTCAGGTAATATTGGTCAGTGGAGATTTGGGACAACGTAGTAAGTCTTTTGAATATCAAACAGCAGAAGGGCTCTGGTTTTTGGGTTCAGGGATTAATAATTCTGCTATTGATATTTATCTACCGGAGTATGTGACGGATACCAGCCCGGATAAGGTGTTGATTTTTGAGCATGATATAGACAGGAAGATTTTAACCTGGAAATATGTATTGCTAAGTGACCTGACGGGGAAGAAATATTAAATATGGTATTCGGTATTCGGTATTCGGTATTCTCCGAACACCGAATACCGAATAAAATCACTATTTCGCTTTAGACTTATAAGTATCAAGGCTGGTTTCTTTATAAGAATTGCTGCTAATGTATTTTAGCTCCTTCATAAAATCATCTACCTGTTTGTAGCCTTTTGACACGATAAGTTTACTTTCACTTTCATCAAGGAAAACATACTGAGGGTAAGACATGGTACCGTCCAATAAGGTAAAGGCAAATTCGTGAACACCTTTACGACCGTAGTTGGCAACAAATTTATAGGGATGGCCATTATAATTGATCACCCCTTTTTGTTCTGCGTCTAACTTTACACAGTAGAAATTATCGTTCATGTGTTTGACAATTGCAGGATCAGAGAAAGTGGTTTTATCCATCCTTTTGCACCAGCCACACCAATCGGTATATACATCAACAAAAATTTTCTTTTTCTTCTTTTTGTTTGCAGCAACTGCTTCTTCCCAGGAATACCATTTTACGGCGTCACCGCCTTCAACAGTCGGGGTATTATTGGTAGGCATAAACGAAGCAAATACCAGTGCAACCAGCATCAAGCTTCCAAATTGAAATAATCTATTCATGATTTATAATTTATAATTTTAAAATTCAAAGAAACAGTACCACAGGCTTTAGCCTGTTACTGAACAAACAGGCTAAAGCCTGCTGTACTTGCAAAGTTATTATATTTTTATCAAAGCATAAAACAGAAAAGACTCGTCATATACTTATTTAACAATTTTTAACATCAATAAAGGGACAAAATGCATATTAAGAACGGGCCTAAGGATTATAAATCTTTGAGAATTCAGTAAAAGAAGTGGTCTTATAATGATCTTCGCCAATAAAAACCAACTCTTTCATAATCATTGGGGCATCTTTATAACCCGGAGAAATGATGATCCTCCTTGCATCCTCTGCCAGATATACAAAAGCAGGGTAGCTCATTTTGCCATCTAAAAGGGAGTATGCCAGTTCATGGTATCCTCTTCTTCCTTGCGCAATATACTTCATGATATGATCCTTATAAATGATATCTTCTTTCTGCTCTGCATCAAATTTGACAGCAATAAAGTTTTCATTCATATATTTGACCACTTTCGAATCCTTAAAAGTAGAATTATCCATTTTCTTACACCAACCACACCAGTCAGTATACACATCGATGAAAATTTTCTTATTGCTGCTGCTGTTTAGCTCAATAGCTTCGTCCCAGGAATACCATTTAATGACCTCTTTTGTTGAGGAAGTGGGAGCAAAAGAGCTCAAAATTAAAGATGCTATTAATAAAGCACCTAGTTGAAAAACAATTCGCATGATTTGAGTATTTTATTGGCATTAGATATTAACTTTCACTATTGTATATCTAAGGAAAAATTATTCCACAATTTATCCTATTTAATTTTTAGATGTATCAGGGAGCAATCCAATTTAACAGTAATTAACTATAAATGAAGAAAATTGTCGTCGCGGTAGGGGGATCCAGCGGATCTATATATACCAAAGTTTTATTTGATCGCTTAATAAGCCTTTCGAGTCAAATCGAGAAAGTCGGTGTGGTGATGAGTAAAAATGCTAAATTCAACTGGGAGCTGGAACTAAAAAATGAGGATTATAAAAATATACTGGCTAATCAGGAGCTTTTCCAGGTTTATGATAATAATGACTTTATGGCACCTTTTGCCTCAGGATCTGCAAAATATGAATCGATGATTGTTTGTCCCTGCTCCATGGGACTGATGGGAAGGATTGCAGTGGGAATTTCTAATGATCTGGTCACCCGTGCAGCAGATGTCATATTAAAGGAACGGAGAAGACTGATCCTGATGATTCGGGATACACCATATAGTTTGATCCATATCAATAATATGAAAACGATCACCGAAGCTGGTGGTATAATCTGCCCGGCCAGCCCTTCTTTTTATAGTGATCCAAAAGATTTTGAGGCATTGGCGGCTACGGTGGTTGATCGGGTGATTGAT
>JBLHJZ010000387.1:0-5228 GCA_047619515.1 Saprospiraceae bacterium
CCTTTCCTTTAATGGTAGTTTGTCCAAACAATAAATTGCCTGATAATAAGAATGTTAGAATTAAGAAAGCGAGGGTATAATTTTTAACTTTCATTGCTGTTGGGTGTCATGTTTTGTAATTGATACAAATATGACGGCAGAACAATACAAACCCTTAGCAGTATTGTTTCAAGCTATAGTATCATTGTTGCATAGCTGAAAAATGTTAGCATTATCGTTGCATTGAATAAATAAAAAACGGACTATCGTCTGATTATCAATCAGTTGCGTGTTGCACTGGGTGGGATACCGAATTCTTCAACAAAAGCACGTGTAAAGTAATTTGGATCTTTAAAACCTACTTCATACCCAATTTCGGAAATGTTTAAATCGGTGGATTGGAGCAACTCTTTGGCTTTATAGAGTCGGATGGTACGAATATAAATAGAAGTAGAAAGGTTGGTTAATGCTTTGATCTTACGATGGATTTGGGAACGGCTCATGGTCATTGCTATACATAGTTGAATATTGCCAAAATTTTCATCGCTGATATTATCCTCTATGAGCTTGTTGATTTTATGAAGGAAAGCGTCGTCTTGATTAGATTGCTTGTCATTATTTAAAATAGCACCTTCCCAAAACTCAGTGCCTTTGCTGTATTTTTGTTGAAGTTGTTTCCTGACAGCCACTAGATTTTTCAGGTGGACCAATAGCTCTTCTCTTTGAAACGGTTTGGTAAGATAAACGTCGGCACCGCTCGCAAGTCCTGTAAGTTTATCGGTGGTGTTCACCTTAGCAGTAAGCAATATAATTGGGATGTGATTGGTGCGTTCGTCCTTTTTAAGGATCTCACAAACTTCATAGCCATTTTTTTCAGGCATCATAACATCGCATATTATAATGTCAGGTACTATTTCTATAGCTTTATCTATGCCTTTTTGACCATCATAAGAGCTTTCGAGGCTATAATTATTTTCGAGGCATAATTTGAGATAATGCATTACGTCGGGGTTATCCTCTATAATAAGTACCCGTGACCGTTTAATTTGGGAGGCAAAACTAACGGAACGTTTTGATACCGGTGCTTTTAAAAAAGATGGAATATGGGTAGGTCTAATGGACTCAACAGCTTGTTCCTTCGAAATTTTTTCGGATAGTCTGCTGACAGGTAGACTTATACTAAACTCAGTCCCCCTCCCAGGTTCGCTGCTAACGCAGATATCTCCATTCATTAATTTTACGAGCTCTTTTGTCAAAGCCAGCCCGATTCCGGATCCGTTTTGTTGACGAATTGCTGGATCATCTACCTGGTAGAATCGGTCAAAAATATAGGGTATTTTTTCAGTAGCAATTCCGATTCCTGAGTCTTTTACGTTTATTATCAAAGTTTCAGAACCATTATTTTTAGTCATTTTTACTAAAACATTGATCCTCCCTGCTTCAGGAGTAAATTTAATAGCATTAGAGAGAAGGTTAGAATGGACCTGTTGCATTTTTTCAATATCGAAATCGATGGTAAAAGACTCTAAATCAGTTATAAAACTTAAATGGATATCTTTTGAAAGCGCATAGGATTGAAAAGACTCGCTTACATAACGCAGAAAGGAAATAATATCTCTTTGTGTCAAATGGAGTTTCATTACTCCAGATTCCAATTTGCTCAGGTCGAGCAACTCGTTGATGAGGTTGAGAAGATTTTTACCATTGGCTTCAATCATGTCAATTGCCTCGTCTTGTTGACTCAAATCCTTGTTTTTGATAAATGAGCGAAGAAGATCAGTCATCCCCAGGATAACGGTAAGTGGCGTCCTGAATTCGTGGGTAATATTTTCATACAACTTATTTTTCTGAGTATTCAGCTCCTTTAGTTTTTGGGACAGTGCATTTGAAATTTTCTTTTCTTCTTCCATAAGAAGATTTTTCTCCTGTAGGACCCTTTCGTAAGTAAATCTTTTGACTTCATTATTATATAGGTAAGTTGAAAGGGAAAAAGCAAGAATAGCCACGCTAATGCACTCTAAAAAATTAGTATACATTGGTGTAATCCCTCTTTCCAGTGCTGCATCAATAAAACAAATTGCACAAATTATTATTATTAGACTTATTAAATTAAAGATAATTCGCTCTACATGAGGAAAGATAACCACGAAATTAATAAGGAGTACGAAGATGACATAGACTATAACCGCATTCCGATCAATAATACTCAAGATGGCCATTGTTAACAAAAGGAAAGCAATAAAAATCATACTTGAATATATAAGAGCAAGACTGTATTTATATTGCCCACTCTGAATCCGTTTTCTGTTTTTAGAAATGATGATGATGGGAATGATAAGGGCTCCAAGTGCCAGATGGGTGTATAAAAGTAGCTCATAGATAATGTTATTATGCAATAAGCCATCGGTATACCTGATGTAATCCAATAGTAATAATAGGATGAAAAAGAGAAGGCTTACACAAGAAAGAATATAAACTCTTTCTACGTTATTTCGTCTAATTTTTTTCCTGAATTCTATCCAGTCCAATTTTTTAATATGGAGGAAATAGTTGTCAAATAAGCCCAGCTTTTTCATTAGTAATGGAAGTTTGGGGTCATACCCTATTAAAAAGAGCTTTAATATAGGCAATTTATCTAAGAATTTTAAAAAAGCGCCCTGACATAGCCACGGCAGTCGCAAGATTGATTTGGACTCTTTGAATTTCAGGTGATGATTGTTACGCTTGTGATTGGGCTATACCCAGGTGATCGGCTACGCCTTGAGGGTTCGCTTCGAAGTGACTTAACAAGGCGTAGCCGATAACCACCTCACAAGCGAAGCGATCACCTTTTGTGAGCTAAGCTCTTCTTGCGATTGTCATGCTGACATAGCTGGTTAATCAATAATCCTATACCTTGATTGAAGCGGTTCTAAAGCAGAAATTTTGAAATATGGGAAATAAAAAAGGGGCAAGATTTATAATCTCGCCCCTCTATGGGTGAAAGACGGGAATTGAACCCGCGACCCCCTGAACCACAATCAGGTGCTCTAACCAACTGAGCTACAATCACCATTTTACTAAAGCGCCGCAAATATATAATAAGTTCCTGAAAGGTGGCAAATTCTTTTAAAAAAAAATACCCGCTTTCGAAATAAAAGGAGTGCGGGACTTATTTGCTGCTTTTAGCCCTGCTCTTACTCTAAAGCATCTGCTTTCAATTCAAATTCCCGGCTGATAGGATTATAAGGCGCTTCCACCACTTCTCCTTTAGGATCTAAGAGGGTCAAAGTAACTGTATTTGTACCCATCGGAAGACCTTCAATATAATAGGGCTGCCAAGTGTCCAGCAAATGGTCTTCTTCACCATTGATATTCACTTTTACTTTATATTTGTTTGCTCCAAGCATCGCTTCCACGACATAAAAATCAAGCATCACTTTTTCGGTTTCTTTTTTACCCGTATAAGTTCCTTTTGGTCGACTGTAAAAAACCATTGGATAATTAATCGACTCCGCTCTTTTGATCATGTTATTTTCCACCGTAATCTTTTGTGCTTTATGAGCTGCTTTGGTTTTGATGCTTTCGTGGTATGAACGGGACAAGAAAGCAAGCATATGATATTCACCGGGCGCTAATAAAGGATCGTCAAACGCTGCGGTGTATTTTGCTATATAAGGTTCATTATTAATGATAAGGTGGAGATGCTGTCCCTTACCAGAGTTAGCACACATCTTCTGAGGCGCATCAGATGTTTGCTCACCCAGTTTATAAGAACTGCCTCCTATCTGGAAATCCCATTTGTCATTTAAATAGAGCATTTGAGTGATTTCTGCATCGTCATAAGCAGGAGAAGTGGTAAAAGGAGTCAGTTTGTATTTAGTCACAGGGGCATCTTTAACAGCCTCTGTAGTTTCTGTTGAAGTAGTCGTACTGTTTTCAGTAGTATCTCCGCTTTGACAGGCAAAGAAGAATAAATTGAGTAGTAGGATTAAAGGTAAGGATCTCATAAGAAAATTGATATTTTGTGAATTAATTAGACTTTATTACAAAAGTTTTGAAAATCAGAGCGGCTACGAATACCGAAAACCTAAAACCGATTAAAGTCTATTGATGACGCAAAGGTAGTATTTTATTAAACGACACTTTACAAGTATGACTAAATTATTTAATAGAATGATTTTATCCTATTCTCCTCTCCTGAAATTTGCTTAATTTTAATCTTTATCAGGGCTGGGGTGTTAATAGTATTGACATTCGAACATATTGACAATAAAGAAGTTAAGGAGGATTAAGGACGCCATTTCTTAACGCTCTTTAACCACAGGGAGCAATTTATTATAAGAAACAAAAATAATGGAAAAACTAATAGAGCTCAAGGTTGATGGAATGACCTGCAATAATTGTGCAGCGAGCCTGGATAAATATCTAAAGCGTAAAGGTTTTGAGGATGTATATGTCAATTTTGCCACCAAGGAAGTACGTTTCAATACGGAAGGGAAAGCCTTTTCGATAGATGAGGTAAAAGCGGGGATTCATAACCTTGGCTATATGGTCGTAGAAGAGGGCAATGAGCAGGTGTCTCCTTTTTGGACCCTTGAAAAGAAATTGCTAATCAGTGCCCTATTTACCCTGCCCCTGTTTTTGGGACATTTTTTTATGATGGCAGGTATCCGGTGGCTGGCCTTTTTGGAAAACCCCTGGATTCAGTTGGTTATTTGTTTGCCGGTGTTTTTGATTGGAACCTTCCATTTTGGAAAAAGTGCCTGGAGTTCGCTGAAAGGGGGAGTACCGAATATGGATGTATTGATTTTTACGGGTAGTACCGCCGCTTTTATTTACAGCTTGGTAGGAACGCTTGTCGGGAATCCAGATTATATTTTTTACGAAACAGCCGCTACTATTATTACTTTGGTGTTGCTAGGAAACTATATGGAGAAAAGGGCAGTGGAGCAGACGACAACCGCTATCGACGACCTGGCAAAGCTCAAAGTAGAAAAAGCGAATAAGTTAAATGCCTTTGGCGAAGCGGTCCCTGTAGCTTTAAAGGATATCATAGTAGGAGATATTTTACGAATCAATGAGGGCGATAGTATTCCCCTTGATGGCAGAATAATAAAAGGCGATGCCATCATTGATGAGTCCATGATCTCCGGGGAAAGTATTCCCGTGGAAAAGAAAGCGGGAAATCCTGTCATTGGCGCTACGCTGTTGATTAAAGGAAATATACAGATGAGGGTGACGGCAGTGGGATCGAATACCGTATTGAG
>JBLHJZ010000388.1:0-5216 GCA_047619515.1 Saprospiraceae bacterium
AGTTATTTCGAATATTGAAAAACGGATTTAAATCCCAAAGCCGGGGTCTGAAAACCCGCCTGGAATAGCCTGCCTGAAGAGAAAGCGCTTCTGTTATTTTATAGGAAGTATGCGCACTTGGAAAAAAATTGCGGTAGGTTTGACTATTGGATTTGTTGGTATTGGCTAAGAGCGTATTCAGTTCTGTATTCTCCAGTCTTAGTCCCAGCTTCAATCCCCATTTTTTATCTTCATAAGAACCCGTTCCATATATACCCAATACTTTTTGATCGTATTCAAAAACGTTAGTCAGGCCAGGCTCTTGTACCCATTCGCTACCGTTGGCGTTGCTCACCGCATAATCATTGCTCACATCCTGAATCACATATTGTGCACCGGTTTCTATGGAAAATTTATCCGAAAAGGGTTTATTATAATCCATTTTCAAAGTATATTTCGCTTCCTGGAATTCGGTTCTGGTCTGTTGATCGGGTTGAGCTAAATTCCCTGATACAAGGGTATTATTAAATTCGGAAGATTGATCTTTGCCAAAGAAATTCCCTAAGGCACTAAAAAGGAAGGTATGTTCTTTATTATCCTTAAAATCCTTTTTGTATTGAAGTTCATATTGCCACTTTGGATTGGTAGCCTCCGTGACTTCATTTCGATTCCATTGAGAGGTTACTAAACCCGCTGCATCAACGAAGCGGAAATTGGTCAGCGAAGGCTGGTCTTCAACTTCATAAGCGAAATTACCGGAAAGGGTCAATACATTATAGCGATTGATATGATAATCTGTACCTAGGATTAAGTTGTAAAAAACTTCATTCCTATATTCGGTGCCTTCAGAATATAACTTTTCATTGGAAATTAAATTCTCGCTGTTATTTTTTTTATCATTTGGCAACTCTCTGTACCCCACACCCAACTGACTAAAAAGGTTGAATTTTTCTGTCCGTCGGTTTAAGCTTAGGCCAAGGCTATGATTATGAGGAACCCCTGCGTTTAGTGTAACAGAACCATTAATGCCCTTCCTATCTTCTTTTTTCAATATGATATTGATAATTCCTGAAGTGCCTTCTGCATCATACTTAGCAGATGGATTGGTGATCACCTCGATTTTTTCAATCATATCTGCGGTGATGGTTCCGAGGGCGTTGCCTTGCTCATTTGCGATGACAGAAGGCTTACCATTGATCAGGATTTGAACTCCGGCACTTCCCCGTAAACTAATTTCTCCTTCGATATTGACATTGACAGAAGGTACATTATTCAGCACTTCCAAAGCACTTGCGCCGGTACTACTCAAATCTTTTCCGACATTGAAAACCCGTTTGTCCAGTTTAAATTCAATGCTGGATTTTTCCGCCCTGACTACTACCTCCTCCAGGATTTTGGTGTTTTCTACAAGTAAGATATTTCCTAAATCAACCTTCCCTTCTACTATTGAAAAGTCTTTTATGGTTTGGGTGACAAAACCGATAAAGCTGATTTCTATATAAAAATCAGGGGATTCAACCTGGAGATTAAAAGTACCATCCAGGCTAGTGGTGCTTCCTGTTATTGCTTTTTGTGTAAGATTATCTGCTATCATTACGGTAGCAAACTCTATCGGGGTTTGGCTTTGGCTTTCCAAAATAGTCCCTTTGATTGCTATCGCCTGATTTTGTGCAACAAGAACATTGGACATAAAAGTCAGGCAAGTAAAAAATAAGAGCATGCTGGGGAATTGGGCTTCGAGCCGAAAACTGACAATTTTTTGCTTAGACGAGGCCCCAAAACCGGATTTATGCCATAGCATAATGAGGATTTTTGGGATGAAGTATGAGCGAAAAAGTCTAGCGCTGGCTTGATATAGTATATCAAGAGTATAGCCAAAAGGTAGGCCGTATGCTAAATCCTCAACATGCTCTAAAGTATAAATGAGCTTTCTTTTCATAATTTAGTTAATTCGAAATGGAATGAGACCACAAGAAACGAAGGTTTTGTCAAATATGAAAATAGTTTCCTTGAACGGTAATAGTCACCCTGTGAACGACATAATTTTGATAAAAAAAGGAGGAAGTGTTGTTAAGGGGATTAAATTAGCTGTTGATGCAATTATTTTTTAAAAATTGGTGATGAAGTATTAACTTTGGAATATGACAGGTAAATTAAACACAACAACGATTACTTCGAAAGAAGTCGTTTTTCAGCTGGTCTTGCATCTACTGGTGTTTAGCTTTTTTTCCTTTGACAAAAACCACCCTCAAATTGAATTCTCTCAAGTCATTTTCTTTCTCAATTATGCTTGTGCTGTTTTTATCATTAATTATTTCCTCCTGCCACGGTTTTTCTATCAAAAAAAGTACCTGCAATTTTTCACCTATGTCCTTTTGGTCATTGCCGGGGTTATTTTGATTGAAGAATTAGTGATCGAACGAATATATTTTCCGGATACAAAAGGGAAACATTTTCCCGGAGTGTTTTTTTCTTTATTGGATGTGCTACCTGTTATCACTATTCTATCAGGGTTCAAATTTGCCTGGGATGCTTTGGGGAAACAACGAGAAGTGGATGAATTAAAAGCGACAATAAAAGAAAGTGAATTACAGTTTTTAAAATCCCAGATCAACCCCCATTTTCTTTTTAATAATCTAAATAACCTCTACTCCTACGCTATAGAAAATTCTCCTAAGACGCCTGAAATTATTTTGGAATTATCAGGGGTGCTGCGGTATATGCTGTACGAGTGCAAGGAACAATATGTGTCATTCGCCAAAGAAGTCGAACAACTGGAAAATTTTATTAACCTCAATGAGATGCAAATTGAAGAAAGAGGAGAGGTACATTTTTTGGCTCAAAATATTCAGACCGGATTTCAAATTGCGCCATTGATATTAATTGTTTTTATCGAAAATGCTTTTAAACATAGCACGGCAAGCCAAACAGATAAAATTAAGATTGATGTTGACCTTAAGCTTAGTGATGCGGGAATTTTAAACTTTGTTTGTAAAAATTCTTTCCAGGAATTATCCAACACCGATAATCTTTCACACGGAATAGGTTTAGAAAATGTCAAAAAACGATTGCAATTAATATATCCGGGCGCTTATCAATTGGATATTGAAAAAAGCAAAACCTACTATGAAGTCCAATTGTCAATTGATCTAAATAAAACGGCCTAGCATGAATTGCATCATCATCGAAGATCAACCACCAGCGCAACGTATTTTAAAAAAATACATTAATGATATTGGGTCTTTGAATTTGATAGCTACCTTTTCAGATGCGCTTCAGGCGATGGAGTTTTTAAAAACAGAAGAAGTCGATTTGGTCTTTTTGGATATTCATTTACCTAAGATTTCTGGTATTGATTTTTTGAAAACGATGACAAATCCACCAAACGTTATTTTGACAACCGCATTTTCGGAATATGCTTTGGAGAGTTATGAGTTTAATGTAGTCGATTATTTATTAAAGCCTTTTTCCTTCCAGCGATTTGTAAAAGCGGTATCAAAAGTGTCGGTGGAAAATGATCCTTTACAAAAAGCAAACATTCCAAAAAATACCCGTAAAGAATTATTCATCAAGTCTGGTTATGAGCATATAAAAATATCATTATCAGAAATTTTGTATATCAAATCAGATGCGGATTATACAGAATTATACACTATCGAAAAAAAACACCTATCGGCCGAGCCACTTCGCTACTGGATAGAAAATCTGGATCAAAATCAATTTTTCAGAATACATAAATCTTATATAGTCAACATTTCAAAGATTAAGAAAGTATCAGGAAATCAGGTTTTTATAACAGATGGGATTAGTATTCCGATTGGAAGAGTTTTTAAAGATGATTTTATCAATAGATTTGTTAAGTAACCCAACATGAACTAAGCCCCATTTAGTAAAAAAACAAACGACATGGCAATGAAAGAAATCAAAAAAGAAGACATCAACCAGGAAGTATTTGACCTGTATGATGAATATGCACACAACAAAATTGATCGCCGGACATTTATGGATAAATTGGCAGCTTATGCTATTGGAGGAATTACCATTTCCACCTTGCTAGGTTGTGTAATGCCCAATTATATTGATAAGATCCAGATTGATCCGAATGATCCCAACCTCCAATCAGAATATATTACCTACCAATCTCCAAAGGGCGGAGGAGAAATCAGAGGCTTGCTATCAAGGCCTAAAAAAAGAAAGAAAAAATTGCCGGGCATTATAGTGGTTCATGAAAATCGGGGACTCAATCCGCATATTTCGGATGTAGGACGACGAGCAGGCCTTGCTGGATTTATCTCCCTGGCTCCGGATGCACTTTGGCCATTGGGCGGCTATCCGGGGAATGATGATGATGGCAGGGTATTGCAGAAGAAGAGAGATCGCAATGAAATGTTAGAAGATTTTATTGCAGCATTTGAGCATCTAAAAACACATCCTGAATGTGATGGAAATGTCGGGGTGGTCGGATTCTGTTTTGGAGGCTGGATATCCAATATGATGGCGGTAGAAGTTGCGGATCTAAAAGCCGCTGTTCCTTTTTATGGTAGACAAGCACCGATTGAATCAGTTCCTAAAATCAAGGCACCACTATTGCTTCATTTTGGAGAACTAGACACGAGAGTTAATGAAGGATGGCCTGCTTACGAGGCTGCGCTGAAAGAACATCATAAGACATACACCGCTTACATTTACGAAGGAGCTAACCATGGTTTTCATAATGATACCACTGGACGTTATGATCCCGAAGATGCGAAATTGGCCTGGAAAAGGACAGTTGATTTTTTCAAGGAGAGATTAAAATAAAATTCAATATTCCTCCTGCTCCCCAAATCTCATTTTTTTTTGCAGCCGCTCCATCATGCTTGCGATTCGCTGAGCCTTGGTTTCCACGGTCTTTGCGGCATAGACCCAGTCCAGATAGGTTTTTTGTTCTCCTGCAGTAAAACTAAGAAAGGTCTCGTAGGTTTTTTTAGCTTCGTTTGCAAAGCAGTCGATGATTTCTTCCGGTATTTCCAGCGGTGAGTCGTCGGCATAAAGGGTCACTTTTACATAGTCTCCTTCCTGCTTCCCGATGATCTTTCTGACGGCGGCTTTCACGGGTAGGAATAACTGCCCATTACCCATTGGCATCAGTTTATATTGTTTTAATTCGTAGTCGTCAATAAATCCTTTGACACAAACCCATCCGAAGGGTGCTTTTTTATTTTGTAAAATCTCAGGAATTTCCGCAAAAGTCCATC
>JBLHJZ010000389.1:0-5214 GCA_047619515.1 Saprospiraceae bacterium
GGCATTTTTTCTGCAAAAAAATGGATATGGCAATAGATCAGGTTATCTTCTTCGCGTACCGGTGCTTCGAGTTGCAAAGTGTTGATCACATCGGAGCAGGCAAAGGTTTGTACATTATAATCTTCGTGTGAAAACAAACAAAGAACCGGTGCCTCTACGGAAACGCTGGACTCGACGGAAATTGCTTCCCAATCTGCGCGCAGGCGTTTTTCATGGAGTGCATTGGTCGTCCAAACGCCTTTGATGTCATGGGCGGGGAGGTTCCATTTTAGGCTTAGCGGGTTTAATTGGGCGGGTTCGTCGCTGGTCAGGCGTAGGCGAAAAATCTGTATGTCATCTTCATTGGATATTTCTTCAAGGCTTGCTTTGAATGTGCCTGTGTCTCCCATGATTTCTATTGGGTAGCCTAGCGTTGTTTTTTGTTTTGCCAAGATTTTCTGTAACATTTATTTAATTGGTTTTTATTTCTTTTATTTAATATGATCTAACATAATTTGACTTCTTGAAGTCATGGCAATTGCAATATTATTTTTCTACTATTTTAATTTCAAGCCCAAACTCAAGTATCCAATTTAAAACCAAGAAATTAAAAACTGCTCGGGGTCAAATTTGAACTTGAGCTTGATACTTGAACTTTTTAATGGCCTTTACAAGCTAAAACCTGCGATACTTATACTAAAAGCATAGGGTTTATAAAATAACCGGTATTGATCATGCGGATGTGCGCCCCAACTATCATCGCCTCCAAGTCCCATCTGTGCATGGTCAAGCTGTAACGTAATAAAATCTTTTTTCACCAGATCAATAGTATGCTTCAATGGTTTGTCTTTGATTCCCAGGTCAAAATCATTGAGCGTAAAGTGCTGTGCCGAAAAATCAAACTGCGGCTCCCCTTTGATCAAACAGCCTGTTCCTTCTTCATTGCTAAGTGACAACCAGCGGGAATCTGTTTTATTTCCATTTTCCTGTGGCCGGATGTACGGATGATATTGTTCAGCAATGGTACTTTCAAATATTCCTATAAAAGCGCTTGTTTTTCGATCGCAATAATTTTCATGGGGTCCGCGGCCATACCATTTTAAACGGTCAAATTCTGGTGGCAATTCCATGGTCAATCCAAATCTGGGTAATTCCCGTAAAGCTGTATCTTCTTCTAAAAATCTTCCGGATATTTTTATGGTGCCATTTGCATAAATCTTGTGGGTCAGCTCATAATCAATATCTACTCCTGCGAGATTGAACAAAGTCAAAAAGTGAAATTCGGAGGGGGAAACTTCGCGATGCAGTACCGATATTACTTCCCTTTGCCTACTTGCTTTTTTCCAATCTTTCAGACGCGTATGCATCTCATTACCGAGGTCATTATCTACAGGCGCCCGCCAGAAATTTGGCTCCGGTCCTTTTTTTAATAGCTCTTTCCCTTTGAAGGTATAGTTCATTATAGTACCTCTGTACTTTGATAATTTAACCGAAAAATGTTCGCCTTCAATTTCAAAACTAACTCCTTTATCTAAAAATATTAATTTCCGGACTTGCCCATTGTTCTTATGGTTGGCTATTATTATTTCTTCTTCTTTTATAACAAGTGGGAACTGTGCTTTTGCAATTTCATGACCGGCGAGGATCAATAATTGTTCCTTTCCGGTGACAAAAAAGAAGTTTATAAAATATTCTTTGCTTAGATGTATTTGAGTAGTAGTGCTTTCAGTATTTGGTTCAACTGTAGTGCTTCCAGCACTTGGGATTCTGGAAGCACTGGTATTAAAAGGAATCTCAATCAGCTTACTTTCTCGCGGAGCGATCACTAATTCATCCTGTGTACCTTCCGCAATCTTTTGCCCATCTTCTATTATTTCCCAATGCAGGCTTACATTTTTCAAACTAATAAAATCAAACTGATTGGTAATTTTAAAAATGCCATTCGCTGAATCAATAGCTTCCGTTTTAATATTCTGATATACTTTTTTTACTTCCCAAAGTGCCGGATGCGGTGTACGATCCGGAAAGACTAAACCATTGATACAAAAATTATTATCACTCGGTACTTCCCGGCCGCCAAAATCTCCGCCGTATTTCCAATAAGCTTCTCCGCTATCTGATTTTGCCAATAGCCCCTGATCTATCCAATCCCAGATAAAGCCGCCTTGCAGATTAGGATATCGTTCAATGACGTCCCAGTAATCCTGTAAATTGCCGACGCTATTTCCCATGGCATGTGCATACTCACACATGATGAGTGGCCGGTCTGTTGCCTGCTGTGCGTATTCTTCGAGGCTTGCTATCTTTGGGTACATCGGGCAAATAATATCGGTGTTGTACTCCTCCCCTGCCTGCTCATATTGGACAGGGCGGGTAATATCGCGCGCCTTCACCCAATCGTAGGCCGCTTTCATATTCTGACCATTCCCCGCTTCATTTCCGATCGACCAGGTGATGATGGAAGCATGATTCTTTGATCTTTCCAGCATCCTTTGAACACGATCTAAGTGTGCCGCTTTAAAATTCGGTAAGGCAGAAGTATGTGCTGCTTCGTCAAAAGGTTTTGAGAAACAAGAGCCCATTCCGTGTGCTTCGATATTGGCTTCATCTACTACATACAAACCATATTCATCGCATAGTTCATACCAGCGATGATGATTAGGATAGTGGCTGGATCGAACGGCATTGATATTGAATTGCTTCATCAGGCGGATGTCTTCTAACATATGCTCCTCTGAAATCACATGCCCATTTACCTCGTCATGTTCGTGGCGGTTTACACCTTTTAGCGTGATGGCTATTCCATTGAGCAGTAATTGCCCGTTTTTTATGGTTAGTTTTCTAAACCCTGTTTTGCAACCTACCACCTCAAGGACTTCCTTATTTTCGTTTCTTAAAATCAAGGCAAGCTGATATAAATGAGGCGTTTCGGCAGTCCAGGTTTTAGGATTTTTAATCTTTCCTGTAAAAGTAACAGAAGCATGCAGGCTATCCGACCAATCCATTTCTTGCTCCCCTTCCAAAACAGTATTTGAATTTTCATCAATCAATTGAAATCCAAGGCTACTGTATTTGTTATCCTTTTTATTTAAATACTTTTCAATTTCCACCTCGATCTGTATCAAGCCATCTTCACCCTTATTTTCCAAATCCGTTTTTACAAAAAAGTCCCGGATATGAACTTTCGGAGCTGACCACAAAAACACTTCCCGTTCCATACCACTCAAGCGCCAAAAATCCTGGCATTCTAAATAAGCGCCATCCGACCAGCGATAAATTTCAACGGCAATCGCATTTTCTCCTTCTTGCAAGTATGGCGTAATATTGAATTCTACTGGATTTTTGGAGTCCTGGTTATAGCCGATAAAAATACCGTTCACCCAGAAATAGGCTGCAGATTTCACTGCGCCGAATTGAATAAAAACTTCGCGGCCTTTCCAGTTCTCAGGAATGGAGAAAAATTTTTTATAGGAACCCACCGGATTATAATCCTGGGGAATATAGGGCGGATTTTTCGGAAAGGGATAACGGTCATTGACATAAATCGGAATGCCATAGCCCTTCAATTCCCAATTGGAAGGCACTTCGATATCGTCCCAGTTTTTTACCTCATAATCATTTTGATAAAAATCTACCGGGCGATCCGCAGGTTTGTTGACCCAATTAAATTTCCATAGTCCATCGAGGCTTTGTACCCATGGAGAGGCTTCCCTTTTTAAAGTACATAAATCTGCTACACTGGAAAATGGTGTCAGGTTGGCGTGTGGCTTTTCCTGGCCGAGATTAAATATCTCCGGATTTTCTATCCACCTCCCGTCAGGAGAAAGGGTGTTTTTTAGATCTGATATATTTGTTTCCTGACTCATTGGATTTTTTTCGGTGTTCGGTGTTCGGTACTTAACTCAGCACAAACTCGGTGTTCGGTACTTCGACTTCGCTCAGCACAAGCATTAGGTGCTTCGACTTCTCCCTCAACGATGTTCGCATGCGGGTGAGCCTTATTTTTAATAAATTGATAATCAGCCTTTCACATTAAACCTTAAATCAATTTACTTTTTGTCATGAAACAAAAAGTAACAAAAAATTCTAGGCTGGATACTTTTTTTAACGCAAAAATCAGTTCAAAATCCTAAATTCTAAAAACTCGCCTTTTAGTTTATTACCAACTCTAATGATCAATGATTATCTTACTTTCTGCTCACTTTAATCCCTCTTTTGGCTCAAACAGTTTATAATTTTGAACTGATTTTGAACTGATTTTTCCTAAAAAGTAAAAGGCCGTTTTCCTAGCCCTTGGCATCTGTAGTAAATTTAACAAATCTACCTTCATAAATATGGTACACCCCTATGCTCAACGATGTTCGGGACAGGGCTCAGTACAAGCATTTGTAACCGCACTGATTTATAAAACCTTCAAAAAAAAACACTAATCTAAAGCCGTGATTTCCAATACCACACTTTTTCTTTGGAGGGTGACATCAGGATTAAAACCTACTTTCATCAGAAAATCTCCGGAGTAAATATTCTTTGTAATTGTAGAAGCAGTCTCCGGATAAGTATTTATTTCTTTGACCTCATATTTTTTAGCAGCATCCAAACCCTGAAGCTTTACGGGTTCATAGGAATAGGTAAAGTCGAAACGATTAGACACCAGGTAATTAAAAACCACTGCCCGTTCCTTTTTTTCATTGACAAACATAAGAGCGGCAAAAGCATTTTTATAAGGACTCAGCAGGCGAAATAAATCTCCATGCCAGATCACCTCACTCAGGGATTGGTAATTTTTCACTGCCTGCTGGCAAAAGCGTAAATCGTTGGGACTGAGTTCGTCGACCACAATATCGAAACCGAGTTTCCCCATCATCGCCACATCCGTTCTGTATTTAATGGATGCCGTTTTGTCCCAGTCGGTCACATGTGCGCAAAGCGAAATTGCCGGAAAAAAATGCGAGTAGTCCCATTGTAGAAATACCCGTTCGAGCGGATCGGTATTATCACTCAGCCAAAATTCTGTAAAATAAGCTAAGGCGCCATAGTCCACCCGGCCGCCGCCACCCGAGCAAAGCATCATCGGCACTTTCGGATATTTCGAGCGAAGGCGATCCAGCACTTTGTACAAACCATTTACATAATCCACATACAAATGTGTCTGCGGCATTTTTTTGCTTTCCAGATATTGAGAATGGGCATTATAAATCACAGCGTTACAATCCCATTTTACAAAAGCGATTTCCG